>JAEKKE010000026.1 GCA_019510535.1 Acidobacteriota bacterium | reverse complement strand
GGCTGAACGGCGGCCCGAACTTTGTCCCGAACGAGGCGGTCAGCTTTGTGATTCATACCGACGACCAGGCTGAGACGGACCGGCTGTGGAACGCCATCGTAAGCAATGGCGGCCAGGAGAGCATGTGCGGCTGGTGTAAAGACCGCTGGGGTTTTTCATGGCAGATTACGCCGCGCGCCCTGCTGGCGGCGATGACGGACCCAGATCGCGCTGCAGCTAAGCGTGCGATGAGCGCAATGATGACGATGCGAAAGATCGACATTGCCGCAATTGAGGCCGCGCGCGCGAACCGATAGGGCATTTTTCCTGTAGGTGTGGATAGGGCTTCCGCATCTATGGGCGTTTTCCGCAATGAAAACGCCGCTGCACTCCGCTTTCGGGCTACCCAGAAACAGGGAAGATGCTCTAGCAGATCATCCATCTCAGGACTTCACCCCGCTACGATGGAAGTAGCGGGGTGAAGGGTTCCCCCGCGGATGAAGAAGGGGTGTGGATGACTCTGCAGGAGCAGTTTGGGCAGATTGATATCTATCTGTTCGATCAGATATTGCGCGGGAATATTTCGCCGGGCATGCGGGTGTTGGACGCGGGCTGCGGCGGTGGCCGGAATATCCGGTATCTGCTGCGTGAAGGGTACGAAGTGTTTGGCGTGGATATTAGCGCCGAAGCTGTGGCGGAGGTGCGGCAGATGGCAAGGGAGCTGGCGCCGAGGCTTCCGGCTGAGAACTTCCAGGTAGCGAGCGTAGAGGCGATGCCGTTCGCGGATGAGTTTGCGGACGTGGTGGTGTGCAATTCGGTGCTGCACTTTGCGCAGGATGAGGCGCAACTGGAGGCGATGGTGCGAGGGCTGTGGCGGGTGCTGCGGCCGGGTGGAATGCTGTTCTGCCGGCTGGCGTCGACGATTGGAGCGGTGCAGGGGATGGCATTCGAGCCGGTGGGAGGGCGGCGGTTCAAGATGTCGCATGGGGTGGAGTGGCTGCTGGTGGATGAACCGCTATTGATGGAACTAACGCGTGGCCTGGATGGGGAGCTGGTCGATCCGCTGAAGACGACTGTGGTGCAGCGGCAGCGATGCATGACGACCTGGGTGGTGAAGAAGAAGGCGCCACCGGGACGCGAGGAGCGGACGTTTGTCAGCTCGGGGATGCCGGGGCGACGTTGGAGGGGATGATCCTGCCCGAGCGGTAGAGTGGCATCTGAAGATGGTCCATCCAGAGCATACTGTGGTGTTGGATAAATCTGTGAATGCCGTTTTCTTCGCAGGAAACCGCGCAAACAGTCAAAGCTTCGCTCTATACCTTTAGGAGAAATGCTCCCACGCGCTCTTTCTATGGGCGTTTTCCGCAATGAAACGCCACTGCACGCCCTTTCCGTATACCCAGCAATAGGAGAAATGCTCTAGAAAGGAACCTCCCATGCGTTTCCTGGCAGACTTGGCGCTTTTCGTTGAGGTTGCCAACACGCGCAACTTCAGCCGTGCAGCAGCAGCACTGGGAATGCCCGTATCGACGCTCTCGCGTCGCATAAGCGCACTCGAGCGAGAATTGGGCTTCCATCTCATTTATCGTTCTACGCGGGCCTTTCAGCTGACCGATGCGGGCCAGGCTTGCTACGAGCAGTCCAAAACTCTTGTGGCGGAAGCGAAGCGCATTCAGGAGGAAGTTGCCGGGATAGCCTCCAGGGCGTCAGGACATATCCGTGTGGGTGTTCCATTCGATTTGGCGCAAACCATCTTCCTTCCTCTTTTCGCCCGCTACATGCTTGACCACTCTGATATTTCCATCGAGGTGCTTTCCATAAGCGGCCATCCCAATCTCCTGACGGAGAGTCTCGATTTGGCCATCATGGTAAGTCACCAGCTGCGTTTGCCTGATTCTTCTTTCTGGTCCCGGCGGGTCGGCACTTTTCCTCGTTACCTGTTTGCCTCCCAGGAGTATCTCGCTAAGCACAAGAGGATCCAGGACCCGGCGGAACTGGCCCAACACTCGTGCCTTCGTCTTATTCACGGCGAAGCTCTAAGCCAGTGGGAACTGCGCCGCGAGCACGAACGTAGGACGGTGACGGTAGGTGGCGCGGCTAGCGCAAACTCTGTTGGAATGCTGGCAAAGCTGTCCAAACACGGTATGGGTATCGCGCTCCTTTCCGATTTCCTGGCAATTCATCCGGGGTTCGGCGATGGCCTGACCAGGCTGCTCAAAGATTGGGAGGGCGTTCCGGCCCACGTCTTTGCGGTAACGCCGTCGGAAATGCAATCTGCCCGCATTCGCAAGCTCGTTAGCTTCATCAAAGAACACTTCGAAACTACGTTGAATGATCTGAGTTCGCGCAGAAAGTTGTACGGGCATTCTTGATTTGTTCCAGAATTGCAATTCTGTTTTCCAGTACATGTTGACTCGCTTCCTCACGCCAAAGAATCTCTTCTATCGAGGCGACTGCGATCCTGGCGGCGCCATTCGAAGGGAGATGTATATGAAAGCACTGCGCATCAACGACTATGGGGCGGCGCTCCACCTGGATGAAGTACCTGTCCCAACTGCCGGCCCAGGACAGGTGCTGGTAGAGAATCACTTCACCAGCATGAATGGGGTGGACCCCGGGCGCGGTCTCGGCTTCTTGCGCCAGGTCTTTCCATTGCAGTTTCCATGGACGCCGGGTGGCGATGTTGCAGGCCGGGTCGCTGCGATCGGTGAAGGCGTCACAAGCTTCAAAGTGGGCGATGAGGTGTTTGGTTATACACGGGAGGCCGGTGCGTACGCGGAGTTTGTGGTCGTCCCGGCTACCAGTCTGGCCCACAGACCGGCAGCCATTTCAGCCGCGGAAGCAGCCGGAATCGCTGTGGTCGGCCAAACCGCAATGCAGATGCTGGAACTCTCGAAGGTCAAGGCGGGACAAACGTTGTTAATCCTGGGTGCATCGGGTGGAGTGGGATCGCTGGCGGTCCAACTGGCGCGAAATGCTGGAGTTCATGTCTTTGCCACAGCCCGCCAGAGCAAGGCCGCTGCTCTTCAACAACTGGGAGCAGAACGTGTGATCGACCTTGCACAGCAGCGGTTGGAAGAGATCCAGCAGGTGGACGCTGTCCTCAATCTGATAGGAGGAGACACTGTCGTGCCTTCATATGCACGGGTGAAGCCCGGTGGGGTCGCCGTGACGGCAAATCGACCGCCGATCGCGGAGGAGGCGGCGCGTCTTGGAATTGAAGCGGCATTCGTTGAGACCAACGTGACGACCGAAGGGCTAAATGCCTTCGCCACGCTGGTTGCCGACGGGAAGGTCACGCCACAGATCGCCGCCGTCGAGACGCTCTGGTCACCGGCCACGCTATGGGAGAAGCGCGAACTCGACGGGATTGGAAAGGTTGTCTTCTCAATCCGATCATGACAGCTCGGTTCGAGCTCATTCCAAAGAGAGTTCTGACCGCGGGGTGGTTTTAGGCGGCTCTTCTGAGCCGCCTAAAACATTTTCCCTGTTGCACGTAGAGGCACCCACAGGAAACTGCTCTAGGCTTATGACCGCCCCAGGAGCAGAGTGAGTGCGTGCCACCAACTCCAATGGGACGCATAATTGGCGCCCAGCGCTGCAAACGCCGTGCACGCCAGAGCGATGGGGTAAGTCGGGTACACTCTTTTCGCCTTGCGCCAGTCATCGAAGATCAGCAGCACGAAGATGAAGCACATCAAACCCATCCCGATGTTCACATTCGTACGAAAGCTCTGCCGAAAGATGGGCAGCATGGGCATGGCTCGTACCAGTGCGGGCGGCACCATCGTCAGCACGGTGCTGCTGATCCAACGCGCATGCCGCTGGACATCGCGCCCGGTGTAGATTGCCATGCCTACAAAAAGCGGGATATCGATCAACGCGTTCACATCGAGAAACGCCAGGTGGTCCACGATGAATGGTGGTATTTCAGTACTGCGGAACATGCTGCGGATCATCAGCAAACCTACGACGACGATCGCCGGGACCAGTACGAACGCGCCCCAGCGACCCAATGTACGATGCAGTTTTAATTGGCCGCGCTGATACAGAAGAGGCTGCACAATGAGCAGGGCGATCCATCCGCCCATCAGCGCGCCGTGAATATGGTGCAGCAGCGGCTCGGTGCTGATGACGGCGAAATAGCTGCGGGCAAAGCCGACCCAGGTAAGGACGATAGCCAGCAGAAAGTACCACTGCGCATGCGGGTACACCAGGTCACGCCGTGTCTGGGGAGAAGAGAGTACAGCAGTCGCCACTGTCAGCTCCTACATGATGCAGATGTCGAAAGTCCCATTCATTGTGTTGGTGCAGAATCGCTAAAGCAAGGAAAAAGCGCTGAGCCAGCCTGTGACCCGGCAGAGTGAGTTATTTCCCGACCGGCGCCCCCGATTGAGCGTCCATTTACGGTCGAAATTAGTCTTGCAGCAGCCCTGAACGCGTCTGTAAAGAAAAGCCGGGCTGCATAGAGCAGCCCGGCTGGAGGCAGCATGAGGCACTGCGAACGTTAGAAGTTAAGTTTGAGAGCGAACTGGTAAAGCCGCGGTGTGTAGTTCGAGTCAGTCGCGGTTACCGTGCCGAAGGCGGAGTTCCCCATCTTCACGTTGCCGCTGCCCTGGCCGATGATCCAGCTCGGCGTGTTGGAGATGTTGAAAGCCTCAGCTCGGAACTGCACCTTCGCACGCTCCGTCAGGAAGAAGTCCTTGAACAGTGACAGATCGACGTGCCGGAAGTTCGGACCGGAGAGCGAGTTCCGTTGTGCCGTACCGATGGCGCCAAGCGGCTGAGGTGCAAATGCAGCCGTGTTGAACCAGTGCTGGAAGCTCCGTTCGACGGAGTGCGGATTTCCGACCAGGTTGGGACGATCGCCTCCACCATTGTTGATGGGCGTAGCGCGATTGCCATAGCCGCCGGCGGCACTGTCATTCAGAATGGAGAACGGCTTGCCCGTCTGCCAGATGGTGATGGTATTCATCTGCCATCCGCCGAGCGTGAGCCGTTCCAACGAGTTGCTGAAGGTATGGCCGGCCGCGAACTGATAGTTCAACGAGAGAGCAAAACGGTTCTGAATATTGTTCTCCGCAATGCCGTAGTCGATCTGCCGGATGCGTGTCGGATCTGCGTTATAGGCTCCCTGTGCGCCTTCCTGACTGAAGCCGGTTACATCGCTCAGGCCCTTTGCCCAGGTGTAATTTGCGTCGAAGGCCAGTCCCTTCACAAAGCGCCGCTGGAAGCTGGTCTGCAATGCGCTGTAGTTGGAAATACCTTCGCT
Organism: Acidobacteriota bacterium; assembly: GCA_019510535.1. Lineage (GTDB taxonomy): Bacteria > Acidobacteriota > Terriglobia > Terriglobales > Acidobacteriaceae > Terriglobus. Next base: position 1,742 of record JAEKKE010000026.1, on the reverse strand, counting down.
TACCAGCCAGTTGACGCCTGCGAGGTTTGGCAGGACGCCGCTGAGTGGGCGTGCGCTGGAGGCTCCACCGCTGACGCTGTTGCCCGGCCTTGGCACATTGATGTCGTTGATGGTCTGCGGCAGATGCTGGGCAACGTTGCCCACATAGCCGATGGTCAGCACATTGGAGCTGAACTGCTGCTGTACCTGCAGATTGAACTGCTGAATCATCGCCGACCGGAAGTTGGGAGACTCGGCGATGAAACTCAAACCAGTACTGCTGATCGACTGCGGTTGCGGCAGTGGCAGGCCCTGGCTGAAGCTGGTATTGGCGCCGGAGATGGTGGCGCAGTCCGGGTTGCTGGCGCTCGCCGGAGCTCCATTCCGCGTCGTTTGGATCTGGAAGGCCACACTCGATATGCAGTTTGGGGAATAGACCGAGACGAATGGGGCATTCTTCAGATCGGCGTTGGATGTGTAGTTACCGGGGAAGAAGCTCAGACCATAGCCGCCACGCAGTACCGTCTGGGGCGCCAATGACCAGGAGAAGCCAACGCGCGGAGCCAGATTGCTGTAGTCGGTGCTGATGCCGGCATGCCCATCCACGCCGTTCTGGTTTGCCACCTTCAGCGCCTGCCCGATGTTGCCGCTGTTCAACGACAGCGCCTGGTTGAAATCGAAGTTCGAGATGCTGCCATGCGCTTCCGTGAATGGCGTAAACACGTCGTAGCGCACGCCATACAGCAAGGTAAGTTTTGGGGTCAGCTTCCAGGAGTCCTGCACGAAGAAGTTCGGCTCATAGGTCCGATAGTCCGGCGTGTTCAGGTTGTAATTGCGGCTCGAGGAAGAAAACGCGCCCGCGAGAGAGCTCGCCAGGTTATTGTCCTGCCGCTGCTTCGCGGAGGCCGTCGCGTTGCAGGCTCCGGTTGCCGTGTTGTATCCGGTGCCAGGAACGCAGTTGTCTGTGTTCAAGCCAAAGCCGTACTGGCCGGCAGGAAAGGCGCTTTGCAGGTTGCGTGCCTGTCTGCGGATGAAGCTTGCGCCGAACTTAATGTTGTGATTTCCCTTGTTCCAGTTGACGTTTGCCGCATATTGGAAGGTGTTGTCGATATCCTGTAGCGGCACGTAAGCGCCGTCGCCGATGTCGCTGAATGGGCCAAAGCTGATCGGTGTCAGCACATTCGCATTCTGAGTAAAGTTCATGTTTGAGCCGAAGCCCACCGTGGTGTCAGCATTCTTGCCGTAGTTCAGCGGCAGTGACAGGTTGTTGATGCGGGTGAAACCGGCCTTTAGATCGATCAGGAGGTTCTGCGTGAAGATGTGGGTGTAGTCGAAGGCGAACTGCTGCGCGCCGTTCTTTGCCGGTCCGGCAAAGATGTAACGGCCTCCGGAGATCTCAAGCCCATTCACAACGCCGAGCGCCGGCGGAATCGTCGAATCGACATGGTTGTAGGTATAGCGACCGTAGAACAGGTTGCCAGCGTTAAAACGGTGGTCGATGCGAACGTCGAAGACCTGGCTGTACTGCGTCTTGCTCGGGCTGATGACGTAGTTATTCGTCAGGCTCGAGTTGGTCGGGGCGGGGAAGAGCTTCAGATAGTTCAATGCGATCGGATTGATCGGAAGACCCGAGGTCCCGTTGCCTGCAGCGACCAGCGCCTGCGGTGATCCTCCGCCGATGCTGTTGATGTTGTTGTACTCATCCACGGTCGGTACGGTGCTCTGGTAGGTCACGCCCGTCACCTGGCGGAAGCCCTCATAGT
>JAEKKE010000574.1 GCA_019510535.1 Acidobacteriota bacterium | reverse complement strand
CAACACCTATCTCTGCTGATACGATTTGTCCTGTTGGCGCTCAACCTTGTTTCGAACGGCTCTTCTCGCTCGTTTATCACGAGCAAGGTGTTACAGCAGACTTTCGAGGGTTTAACGGAACCCCGCTTCATCCTGTCCAACTCGAAATTCATTGGGACCAATTTGGCACGGTTTCTCGTGAAGACCGTCGATGACCTATCGCGGCTGGATGGAATGGGTGAATTTTACGAGAAGATGAAATTATTCAGCGCTGGGTTTCGCGAGTTGGCTGAGTTTCGCCAGTTGATATCAGCTGGCCGCGACGAGAGAGGCCGCTGAAGGCTGACGCCGGCAAACGCGGCAGTGTATTCTGTCCGCGTGTCGAAACCAACCGAAAAGTTTCCCTCTCTGAGAACTCCTGAGACCGCCGTACCGCGTGTCGACCGCCGTAACTTTATCAAGACGAGCTCTCTGGCCGCTGGTGCGCTGGCGTTTGGTGTCCCTGCATTGGTGCGCGGACAGAATCTCAACAGCAAGTTGAACATTGCCTGCATCGGAATCGGCGGGAAAGGCCGTAGCGATACCGATGCCTGCGCTGGTGAGAACATCGTCGCGTTGTGCGATGTGGATACAGGTTCCGCGGCGTATGAGACACAGACCAGGAAATATCCAAGCGCGAAGTTTTATAAAGATTTCCGCCAGATGCTGGATCAGATGGGCAATCAGATCGATGCGGTGACGGTTTCGACGCCGGACCATATGCATGCGATTGTGGCGTCGATGGCAATGAAGAAGAACAAGGCGGTGTTTTGCCAGAAACCGCTGACGCAAACGATCTATGAGGCGCGTTATTTGCGGGAGCTGGCGCACGACAGAAAGCTCGTTACTCAGATGGGCAATCAGGGCAGCGCCACGGACGGTTTGCGCCGCGCGGTGGAGACGATCCAGGACGGACTCATCGGACAAGTACATGAGGTGCACGTTTGGACGAACCGCCCGGTCTGGCCCCAGGGAATGGAGCGCCCGGACGGAGAGGATCCGGTTCCCGCGACCTTGGATTGGGATACCTGGATTGGTCCGGCGACGATGCGGCCCTATAAGGACCGCCGCAAACCAAACGATCGGGAAGGAATCTACGCACCGTTTAACTGGCGTGGCTGGCAGGATTTCGGCACCGGAGCACTGGGTGACATGGCTTGCCACACGGTCAATATGCCGTTTCGAGCTTTAGATCTCGATTACCCGACGGAGATTGAAGCGATGCCTCTCGGGCAGATGAACAAGGAATCGTATCCACTCGGTTCCAAGATCCGCTTCGACTTTCCCAAGCGCGATGGTCGAATCCCCCTCGAGCACCCGCATCTCTTCCACCATTACAAAAAGATTGAGCACGATGCAGTGACACTGTGGTGGTACGACGGCGGCCAGCCCGACCCGGGAGCCCGTGGTGGCCATGACCTGACCAACAAGCCGCCGGTCGAACTGACCGCCGACATCGTGGCGCTGCAGGGCAAAGTTCCCGACAGTGGTTGTCTGCTGATCGGCGACGGAGGCACGGTCTTTTCGCCCGACGACTATGGGACCAATTTCTTCGTACGCCGGAAATAATGTTGTTGCTCATGCCCAGGAATGGCTCACTGCTATCAAAGAAAACAACCCCGAGATGTGCTACTCGCGTTTTGACGTCGCCGCGCGTCTGACGGAGATCATGCTGCTGGGCTGCGTGTCATTGCGTACCGGCCACAAAATCGAATGGGATGGACCGAGGATGGTCGCGAAAAATTGCCCTGAGGCGTCGCAGTTTATACGGCGGCAAGACCGTTCCGGTTGGACTCTTTCTTGATTCACCGAGTCATTAGCTCGAAACAGGTGGGAGACGCGGGCTTCAGCCCGCGTTTGTTGGCTCTATAAGAAACGGGCTTTTAGCCCTGGGCTTCCTTTTCTCCGTTAGAAAAAAGCCCAGGGCTAAAGCCCATTTACTTTTACGCCTTTATCAGCGGGCTGGAGCCCGCTGC
>JAEKKE010000025.1 GCA_019510535.1 Acidobacteriota bacterium | reverse complement strand
CGCATGCCTCATGGATCACCGAGGGCCTGCCATGGCAGTACACCTTCTTCGTTCCGCAGAATGTACCTGGTCTGATGGAGTATCTCGGCGGCCGGGAAAAGTTTGTCGCCAAGCTCGATGAGCTCTTCGCAAAGAACTACTACGAGCACGGCAATGAGCCCAGCCACCACATCGCTTATCTGTACGCCCTGGCCGGAGCTCCGGAGAAGACGCAACAACACGTGCGGGCCATTCTTGACAGCCAGTACAAAGACGGCCCGGACGGTCTTGCAGGCAACGACGATGCCGGCCAGATGAGCGCATGGTATGTGCTCAGCGCACTCGGCCTCTACCAGGTATGCCCTGGCGTGCCAGTCTACACCTTAGGTGTTCCACGCTTTGACGATGCGACGATCTCTTTACCCAATGGACAGAAGCTGCACGTCATCGCGAAAGGCGTCGAAGCCGGAAAGTTCACCGTCCGCGAAGTGACCTGGAACGGCAAAAAGATCACGGACTCTCAACTCACACACGACGCCCTGAAGCAGGGTGGAACGTTACGCTTCGAGCTTGCGCAGTAAGCACGGCTCGTCGTTCTGGCATTACCGGTGGGAGCCGTGGGCTTCAGCACACGGTCAAGCAATCATCAAGAACTGGGCTTTAGCCCTGGGCCTTTGCGAACAAAAACCCAGGGCTAAAGCCCAATCTCTTTTGCGAGATTTGTCAGCGGGCTGAAGCCCGCTGCTCCCACCGATCTGCCTGATGCCCCATCTTTTTTTGTTTGTCATTTCGTAGCGAACGGGGTCCCCAGCCAGCTTGCTGGCTGGGGTGAAGCGAAGCGGAGAAATCTGCTTCTCTACCACCGTCTTTAGTGAAGGAGAAACAAAACGGGTCCTTCGCTCACGCTCAGTATGACAAATCAAAAATAACAGCCGCCAGTCAAAACTACACCAGCGCATTACGCCGAATCACCTCGGCATAAAACTGCGAACTCAGCTTCGGAATCCTCTTCTGTGTAGCAAAATCCACATACACAATGCCGAAGCGCTTGCTGTATCCATCCGCCCATTCGAAGTTATCCAGCAAACTCCACAGAAAATATCCCTTTACCGGAACACCCTGACTGATGGCACGCTGTAGATGCGTTAGATAGTTGCGTAGGTACATCACCCGGTCAGTGTCATAGACGTGGCCATCGGCAGCGACCACATCATCAGAAGACGCGCCGTTCTCGGTGATGTACATCTCCTTCACCTTCCAGAGATCGTGAATCAGCTTCGGCGCCCAATATAAACTCTCCGGACCAACGGTCAGCCACGGACTGGCCATCTTCGGAAATGATGATGGCGGGGCGATCATCACATATCCCCGCTCGCCGGCATCAGCACGGACATAGGTGGGCGCATAGACGTTAATGCCAAGGAAGTCCAACGGACTCGCAATCGTACGCAGCTCCTCCGGCGTGAACTTCGGGGCATCGGCGCCGAGCTGCTTCAGATATAAGTCCGTATAACGGCCTTCCATGATGACCGAGAGATACATCGCATTCTCTTCGCGGAAGGCCTTACGCGCCGCCGCAATATGCTCTTCCGTCTCGATCGCCGGATTGGTGACAGTCGGATTCTCCGCCAGACCGACACGCGTGCCGCTCGCGGCCTTCGCACGGATCGCCTGCACCGCCAGTCCATGTCCCAGCACAGCATGATGCGCGATCTGCGCAACCTTTGCGCGGTCCAGGCGTAATCCCGGAGCATGAATCCCGTCGCGATAGCCGAGCTCCACAAAGCTGCGGATCTCGTTGGTCGTCATGAAATGCTTCACGCGGTCCGAGAGTTGGGAGGCAACATATCCGGCGTAGTCCGAAAATGCCTGCGCAGTGTCACGACTCTCCCATCCACCCTTATCCTGCAGCGCCTGCGGAAGATCCCAGTGATAGAGCGTGCAGTAAGGCTGAATCCTGGCCTCCAGCATGGCATCGACCATCTTCTTATAGAAATCAACACCCTGCTGATTTATCGAACCTGTGCCATTGGGGAAGATGCGTGACCACGACACCGAAAACCTGCAGACCGTAAGTCCGAGATCTTTCATCAGGCGGATGTCATCGCGATAACGGTGATAGTAATCGTCGGCCACGTCGCCGGTATCGCCGTTATGCGTCTTTCCCTGCGTATGCGAGAAAGTGTCCCAGACAGACGGCCCTCGTCCATCTTCCTTCGCGGCGCCTTCTACCTGATAGGAAGCAGTCGCGGAGCCCCAGAGAAATCCCTTTGGAAAAGCCAGTGGCCGAGTGGCAGCAGAGTCACCAGGAGCTGCGGCGAGTGCGTCGAACCCGCGGAACGGAAGCGCCGCAGTGGCGGCGCCGAAGAGTTGCGCAAATCTGCGTCTGGAAAAAGAAAGCAACATCTCAGCAAACTCCTTTAGTGGCTACGAACAACAGTATGACTTGCCGCGGTATGGATGTCGTGCTGCAGTAGCTGTTAGGTATACACCGGGTGCCCCAGGTCCCTATAGGGACCTGGGTATTCGAAGGACGCTCGAACTGCAGTTTACTGAAGTAAGCTCACCACTAGATTGTGGAATGGATAACAAAAACGGTTCGCATGTAACGCGAATGCCCAGGTCCCCGAGGGACCTGGGGCACCCGGATACATTGGAATCTCTACCAATCCGTCAACGTCCCATCCAGCTTCCGCGCAATCGGCAGATACGCGCGCTGATACGGATACTTCGCCGCCAACGCTTCATCAATCTCCACACCAAGTCCCGGAGCATCGCCGGGATACATGTAACCGGCATTGAAGGTATACGCATGAGGGAAGACCTCATCTGTAAGCTTCGTATGTGGCATGTGCTCCTGGATGCCGAAATTATGAATCGCCAGACCAAAATGCAACGCCGCCGCCATGGTGATCGGAGAAAGATCCGTCGCTCCATGGAAGCCGGTGCGCACTTGATACACCGCAGCGAAATCCGCAGCCTTCTTCAGCGCCGTGATGCCGCCGCCATGCACGATGGTCATGCGCAGATAATCGATCCACTGGTTGCGAATCAGATCATGTGCATCCCAGAAGGAGTTGAAAACCTCTCCCGTAGCAATCGGCGTCACCGTATGTTCGCGGATAAGACGGAAGGCATCCTGATTTTCGGCCGGAGTCGGATCTTCCATCCAGAAGAGATGATAGGGCTCAAGCGCTTTGCCGAGGCGTGCCGCTTCGATGGGAGTAAGACGGTGATGAACGTCATGCAATAGGTGCAGATCTTCGCCACACGCATTGCGCACGGCATCGAACAACTTGGGAACGAAGTTCAGATACTTCTCCGTTGACCACAGGCTCTCGCTGGGGAGACCGCGCTCCGCCGGCTCATATGGCTTACCCGACTTGGGCACACCATAGCTGGAAGCAACACCCGGCACACCACTCTGCGCGCGCACCGCAAGATAGCCTTCGGCAGCATGACGTTGCACGGAGTCAACAGCCTCGGCGATATCGGCTCCATTGGCGTGGGTATAGACCAGCACGCCCTCCCTGCTCTTTCCGCCCAGCAGGTTATAGACAGGCGTATTCAGCGCCTTGCCCTTGATATCCCAGAGCGCCATATCAACGGCAGCGATCGCGCTCATCGTCACTGGACCGCGGCGCCAGTAGGCTCCGCGATAGAGATACTGCCAGATGTCCTCAATCTGAAAGGGATCACGCCCGATAAGACAAGGAAGGACATGCTCGGTAAGATACGACGCCACCGCCAGCTCTCGTCCATTCAGCGTCGCATCGCCAAGACCATAAATTCCTTCATCCGTCACGATCTTCAGGGTGACGAAGTTGCGGTCCGGGGAGCAGACGATAAGCTTTGCCGATTCAATCTTCATAAACCTTCTCCAGAGTCTCCGCAGCGGAGCTACTGATTGACACCGCTTGCCAGGAAGCCGCCATCGACCGCAATAATCTGTCCGGTCGTAAATGAGGTCTCTCGCGCTGCCAGATAGACCGCGGTCGAGACCAGCTCTTCCGCTTCACCAAAGCGCCCCATGGGTGTACGCATCAGAAGCTCCTGGCCGCGCGGACTGTCGATGATCTTGCGATTGAGCGCGGTTGGAAAGATACCGGGAGCGATAGCATTGACCGTCACACCGGACCGCGACCACTCCACCGCCAGCGACTGCGTAAGCGCAGCCACTGCAGCCTTGCTGGCGCCATACGGGGCAACCTCGAGGAATGCAGCGAAGCTGGCCAGCGACGCGATGTTGATGATGCGGCCAAACCGCTGCTCCAGCATGACCTTGCCAAAGACCTGACATGCACGCAGTGTGCCGGTGAGGTTCACGTCGAGGATCTGATTCCAGAGTTCGTCATCAACCTCCAGCGTTGGAATGCGCTTGGTCATACCTGCGGAGTTCACCAGGATTTCTACAGAGCCAAACTCCGCGAGCACAGCATCACGAAGCGTCCCCAGGGAATCACGGCTGGCAACGTCACTGGCAACGGCAAGATGCCTGGTTCCGAGAGCTTGCAGCTCGTGCGCAATTTCGTTAACAGACTGCTGCGAGCGCGAGGTAGCTACAACGTTGGCTCCATGACGTGCGAGCCCGAGCGCAAGCGCCTTACCGATACCCGAGGTCCCGCCGACAACGACGGCGGTCATTCCAGAGAGATTCATGATTGCTCTTTCGATTCCAGGACTTCGATCATAGAGCATTTCCCTGTAGGTGTAGATTAGGGCTCCCGCATCTATGGGCGTTTTCCGTAATGAAAACGCCACTGCATCCCACTTCCGGAATACCCCATAACAGGGAAAGTGCTCTAGCCAACTTACTTCACCTTGCGCACCGAGGGGGTAACTTCGATGTAATCAACCGGGGCATATTCGCGGTAATCCCGTGGAACGCGGGACTGTGATTCCAGTTCGCCGGGAGCAGCTTTATGGGACGTCCCCGGCTGCAGCTCTGAGCGCAAATCGGGAATCGCATGCAGCTCAAGCTTGTCTCCCTGCTGCAGTGCGATGCTGTTCGCCGTAAACCGGGTTGAGGTCTGCCCATCAGGATTGGCGTCGAACTGTGCCGGAGGCAGTGTGTCGTCCGCCTGCCATGTGGCAACAACTTCCCCATTACGGCGCAGCTCATACCGCGAGACACCGCGCCAGATATCGAAGTATTGCACCGCGATGTCATACGTGCCTGAGCTCTGCTGGAAGGTGTACGCGAGCGTGCAACCCTCGGCCTTGTGGCAGACCACGGCTTTGCCTCCGGATGCGGTCTCCCAAGGCGTAACGTCCACGGGTTCATATCCTGCCCCGATGATCGCTTCAGCCTCAACACGTCCGGCTTCCTGGCCCACCCTGCCCTGCCCATCGGGAATCTGCGAGATGCGCTGGAACCAGTTGTTGATGGCATCGCGCCACACAATGGCGTGTCCGGCCTGGAAGCGGAAGAGCCCCAGCACCTGCTCATAGCGTTCGTCATCCACCACGCCATGAAGCTGCTGCCAGCGGGCGACATAGCTTCCCGCCTGCGCCGCGGCACTATAGTGTGTGTCATAGATGGACTGCACCAGCGTCTTCCCGTTACGCAGCTTGTAGTCGTAAGGGACGTGGTGGAAGAAGAGCAGCAGGTCTTCCGGACAGGTGGTCAGTGACTCATACTTCGCCGCGAGCTGCGGCGGATATTGCTGGATATAGCCCGTCCCATTGGCGGTACGATCCATGCCGATGCCGTCCTTCTCGCCACGGAACCACTGACCCCATCCATTGCGCTCTGCCGACTCGATGCCAGGGCCGAAGTGGTAACCAAGGATATTGGTGAGCGTCCCTATGCCATTCGGACCTGTATAGCCCTCATAGACCTGCCAGCTTTCAAGCTGCAGCGTCGTAATAAGCTTCACTACCTCAGGATTATTTCCCCAAGTCAAACGCGTCCAGCGATCGATGATCTGGGCAGGTAGCTGGTCCGGGTTCCACGCCAGCTTGCCGAAGCCATACAGGTTGGCCATCGCCATCGGATGATGCAGCCAGTTTGCCTCCATGCCGACATTCGTTACGGAGACGAAGCCGCCCCGGCGCGGCTTGCCATTCGCAAGAGGAAAGCTGTGGCCGGTTACGATCTGCTTAACCGGCGTGCTGCGGTCGTCGGCATGTAGATCGGTATCCAGCACCCAGTGCCACATACTCGGCAGCCAGACCATGTGCCGCTGCTGGCCGGTGTACTCCTGCGCAGTCTGCAGCTCGATGGCGACGTTAGTGCGACGCAGCGCGGCGAAGAGCGGACTTACAGGCTCACGTGCCTGGAAGTCGATGGGGCCTTCCTTGATCTGGATGATGACGTTGTCTTCAAACGTACCGTCATAACGCGCGAAGTTATCCACGCCGGCACGCGCACGATCGGCCTTCCGGTCGCTCCACTCGAGATGGTTGTTATAGACGAACCCGCGATAGAGCACCACGCCACGGTGCGGCGCCAGGGCGCGCGCCAGTACGTTGGCTGCATCTGCAGGCGAACGCCCGTACTGCGATGGTCCCTTGCGGCCCTCCGAATCCGCTTTGACCGTAAAACCGCCAAAATCCGGAATGGCGCGGTAGATCTCGTCGACCTTCTCTTTCCACCACGTTGCCACAGACGGATCGAGAGGATCGAAGGTCGACATGCCACCCACGGTCTGCGGCGAAGTGAGATCGATGCTCATCGCAAGCCTGACACCCCAGGGACGAAAGGCTTCGGCAAGCCGAGCGAACTCGCGGATATGAGCCGGCGTCAGCAGATCGAGATCTGCATTCACGTTGTTGACGTTGCAGCCGTTGATGCCGATGGAGGCCAGCAGCCGGGCATACTGTCCAGCACGGCTCAGGTCCTGACGGACGTGGCCATTCTCGAAAAAGATCGATGGCCCGGCGTAGCCGCGCTCGATGGTGCCATTCATGTTGTCCCACTCATCGGTCCAACGGATGCCGGCTGCCGCCGTCTGCTGCTCATGCTTCGGCAACGGCTGTTCTGCGCCGATCAGCTCCAACAGGTGAAAGACACC
>JAEKKE010000024.1 GCA_019510535.1 Acidobacteriota bacterium | reverse complement strand
ATGCGGGTCAACGCTGCCTGGGACCACACCGCAGACGCCGGGGACGAGCTGCGTCTTCTCCGCCATGGCGATGATGCAGGTCGAGGTGCCAACGACATTGACGACGTCGCCCTCCTTGCAGCCCGCTCCTAGTGCATCCCAATGTGCGTCGAAGGCGCCTACGGGAATAGGAATGCCCGCCTTCAGGCCCATACGGTCGGCCCAATGGGGATGCAAACCTCCGTAGATATGATCGGAGGTCAGATATTCGCCGCCAATCTTCTCCCGTACGCCCGCCAGGAGCGGATCGACCTTAACCAGGAACTCTTCCGAAGGCATGCCTCCCCACTTCGGATTCCACATCCACTTGTGGCCCATGGCGCAGACAGACCGCTTGATCCCGGCGGGATCGGTAACGCCCGTAAGCGTTGCCGCCACCATGTCACAGTTCTCGATCGCCGTCCCGAACCGGCCGCGCTCCTCCGGAGTTGCATTACGGAGCCAGTGCAGCAGCTTCGCCCATCCCCACTCGTGGGAATAGACACCTCCGCACCATTCAATCGCCTCGAGTCCCGTCGCATGGGCCAGCTCGGTGATCTCACGGGCCTCACGATGTGCTCGATGATCGCACCACAGATAGTACGGCCCAATAGGCTGCATCGCGTCGTCCACCATCAGCACGCTGGAACCGGTCGTATCCAGCGCCATCGCGGCGACATCTTCACCGCGTGTGCCGGTCTGTTCTAGAACCTGCCGAGTGGCCCGCACCAGGGCTTCCATCTGGTCGTCGTGCGACTGCGTGGCATAGTCCGGATCTTCGCGGCGGCGATACAGCGGATACTCGGCGACCGCCGTACCAAGTCTTCCCATCTCCGAATCCAGTAAGGTCACACGAACGCTGAGCGTTCCAAAGTCTGCGCCTGCAACGATAGCCATCTTTTCCTTACCTCTGTCCGTAGGTGGCGTTGGCGCCATGTTTGCGGAAGTAGTGCCGGTCCAGCAATGCCTGCGACACGCCGGCAGCGGAATTTAACAGCACGGTCATAAAAGCCATCTTCGCCACGGCTTCAAGGACGACCGCATTGTGTGCGGCATCCATCGGATCGCGGCCCCAGGCGAATGGTGCATGTCCAGCTACCAGAACTGCGGGAACGGCGAGCGGATCCATGCCCTTGAACCGTTCGGTAATCGCATACCCTGTGTTCAGTACGTAATCACCGTTGATCTCCTCGTCCGTCAGCTCGCGTGTGCAGGGGACGGGACCGTGGAAGTAGTCCGCATGGGTGGTTCCCAACGCTGGAATCTCGCGGCCGGACTGAGCCCATGCCGTAGCGTTTTCCGAATGCGTGTGCACTACCCCGCCAATACTCGGGAACGCGCGGTATAGCTCCAGGTGCGTCTTCAGATCGCTGGAAGGCCGCAGATCGCCTTCCCGGATATTGCCGTCAAGATCGCAGATGACCATGTGTTCCGGGCGAAGCGCGTCATAGTCCACGCCGCTCGGCTTGATGACCACCAGACCGCTCTCCCGGTCAATACCGCTGGCATTACCAAAGGTGTAGAGCACGAGGCCGCGGCGTACGAGGTCAAGGTTGGCTTCGAGCGTTTTCTCTTTCAGTTCCTGCAGCATGTCGCACCTTATGTGGAATTGCGGTGAGTATACGTTTTCTGAAGAACGCGGAACAAGTAGAGACCAGCAGCCTATATCTGGGCACTCTTGCAACTCTTTGGGTAAACGATTACCGTGAAGGGGGCAACGCGAAAGGAAAAACGTATCGATGGCATCGACAGCTTCTCTGGAAATCTGGTTTGTGACCGGCAGCCAGCACCTCTATGGTCCTGAAACCCTGGCAACGGTCGCGGAGAATTCCTCGAAGATTGCCGCATCGCTCGACAGCAACACAGCTATTCCCGCAAAGGTAGTCTGGAAGCCGACGCTGACCTCTCCTGAAGCAATTCGAGACCTGTGCCAGGAGGCCAATTCCAGTAAGAACTGTATTGGCCTGGTGCTGTGGATGCATACGTTTTCTCCGGCCAAGATGTGGATCGCCGGCCTGTCGCTGCTGCGTAAGCCGATCCTGCAGCTCCACACCCAGTTCAACCGTGAGCTGCCGTGGGCGACCATCGATATGGACTTTATGAATCTGAACCAGGCCGCCCATGGCGACCGCGAGTTCGGACACATTACCGCCAGGCTCCGTCTGCCCAGAAAGGTCGTTGTCGGCTACTTCGCCGATTCCGAGACCGTCGCCGAGATCGGCGTCTGGAGCCGTGCCGCGCTCGGCTGGCACGAATCCCAGAACCTCAAAGTCGCCCGCTTTGGCGACAACATGCGACACGTCGCCGTCACCGAAGGCGACAAGGTCGAAGCGCAGCGCGTCTTTGGGTACACCGTCTCCGGCTATGGCATCGGCGACCTTACGGACCGCATGGCGCAGTTCAGTGACCAGGAAGTCGCCAAACTGGTCAGCGAATACCGCGAGAGCTACTCGATCGCGAGCCAGCATGACCGCGCCGACTCACTGACCGTAGCCGCCCGCATTGAGCTGGGACTCCGCGCGTTTCTGACGGAAGGAGGTTTCGGTGCGTTTACCGATACCTTTGAAGACCTGCACGGCATGGGTCAGCTTCCCGGCATCGCAACACAGCGCCTGATGGCTGACGGCTTTGGATTCGGCGGTGAAGGCGACTGGAAGACGGCAGCCCTGGTCCGGGTGATGAAGGTGATGGCACAGGGTCTGGAGGGTGGAACTTCGTTCATGGAGGACTACACCTACGATTTCTCTGGAACACCCAAGGTCCTGGGGTCGCACATGCTGGAGATCTGCCCTTCCATCGCCGATGCCAAGCCTTCGCTTGAGGTTCATCCTCTTGGTATTGGCGGCAAGGCTGATCCCGTACGTTTGGTCTTTAATACGCCCGCGGGTCCGGCCATTGTTGCCAGCGTGGTTGATATGGGCGACCGTTTCCGTATGATTGTCAACGATGTGGATGTAATTCCTGCGGAGCACGATCTGCCCCGTCTGCCGGTAGCACGGGCCGTCTGGATTCCAAGGCCGAGCCTGAAGGCAGCAGCAGCAGCGTGGATCTACGCCGGAGGAGCACACCACACAGGTTTCAGCCAGGCGCTTACGATGGAGCACATGGAAGACTTTGCAGCGATTGCCGGAATTGAGCTGATCCGCATCGATGCCGAGACCAGGCTGCGCGATATTCGCCAGGCATTAACGCGCGGCTAGAGCATGTTTCCTTAAGGTGTAATGTAGAGCTTACAAATTACAGGGGCGTTTTCCGCAATGAAAACGCCATTGCAAACGCCTTCCGGGATACCCAGCAACAGGAAAAATGCTCTAGAAGGCGCCGGGCAGAGATGAGGATCGATCGGTTTGAAGAAACGCAAGCGGTCAGACGCCAGGAACGCTAAAAGCCGTCTGGATATTCGCACTGTGGCACACGCGGCCGGAGTTTCGGTCGCAACCGTATCGCGAGTTATCAATAAGGTCCCCTCCGTCGATCCTGCCCTGGCAAAGAAGGTCTGGGAATCAATTCAAAAGCTTGGGTATGTTCCCAATACCCAGGCTCGCGCCCTGGTATCAGGCCGCAGCAAATTGCTCGGAGTCATCATCTCCGACATTACCAACCCCTTCTTTCCGGAGCTGATTCAGGGCTTCGAGGACAAGGCCGTCGAGGTCGGCTACGAGACACTCATCGGCTCAACCAACTATGACCTGCAGCGCATGGAACAATGCGTGCAGCGCATGCTGGAGCGCAAAGTCGAAGGGGTTGCGGTGATGACCTTCGGCATTGAAGAGCCGCTGCTGGACCGGCTGGCATCGCAGGGTATCCCCATGGTCTTTATCGACCTGGCGCCGAAGAAAAAAGGTATCTCGACGATCCGGGTGGATTACCAGAAAGGTATCCACGAGGCCGTACAGCATCTGGCCGTACTCGGCCATCGGAGACTTGCATTCATCTCCGGACCGGACCGCCTTCACTCTGCCGTGGCCCGGCTGCAGGCATTTCGCAGCGCCGTCGACGAGATCGGATTGCGTGTGCCGGAGAGCTATATCTTCCACGGCGACCATACTGTGGATGGCGGCGAACGGGGCGTAGAGCACCTGCTTGCCCTCAGCAAACCACCTACCGCCATCATGTGCTCAAACGACATGACCGCGATTGGCGCCATGCATGCGCTCTCGCGAGCAGGATTGTCGATTCCCAAAGATATCTCCCTGATCGGATTCGATGACATCCGTATCAGCGAATACATGCTGCCGCCGCTGACCACGATCCGGATGTCCGGGCGAGACATTGCCGCCAGTGCCGTGACGTCGCTGCTCGATTCTTCCTCTCCTCCGCGGGAGGTGGAAACGAAGCTGGTGGTGCGTCAGACAACTTCGGTACCGGCCGGCACACTCGCCGACCTGCGCAAGAAATCCGGAAAGGCGCAACGCGGCCGTTAGGAAGGGCCTGTTCCTCGCTCAAGTTGGCCGTTCCACAGAGGAAGCTTTACTGTGACGACGGCGCCCCCGGCTCGATGGTTGTCGATCTCAATGCTTCCGCCGGCACGATCGCAGATAGCCTTACAGATCGAGAGGCCGAGACCGGTTCCGCCGCTCTTTCGGCTGCGTGACGGATCACCGCGATAGAACGGTTCAAACAGGTGAGGACGATCTTCCTCTGCGATACCTTCGCCATGGTCGCGAACGGTCAACGTTGCCGTAACTCCATCAGACCGCAGGCCGATCTCGACAGTCCCCTGATCAGGACTGTGCTGCAGGGCGTTCACGATCAGGTTGGAACAAAGAAGCGCCGCATCTCGCGCGTCCACAGGCACGAAGACTGTTGCTACCGGAGAAGCCGCCAAGGTGACTTTATTCAGCGAAGCAAACGAGGCGCTCTGGGTGACGTTGTCCTGCAGGACCTGGTGAAGCGCGCACATCGGCGAGACGGCATCGGCAGGCTGCTCCAGGCGTGCCAGCGTCAACATCTGCTGCACCGTCTCTTCCAACCGCGTGAAATCTTCAAGCGCGATACCGAGGCCCTTTCCATACTCCTCGACGCTCCGCTCTTTCATCGTGAGTAACTGCAGCGAGGATTTGACGATGGCGAGGTCTGTCTTCAGTTCATGCGCCGCATCGCGAGTGAAGCGCTTCTGTTGCTCAAACGAACGTTGAAGCCGATTGACGGTTCGCTCCATGGCAGACGCCAGGGGGCGCAACTCAGCGAGATGCATCGCTACGGCCGGAGCAGTAAAGCTCCAATGCACGGAGTTCACCTTGTCCGCCTCAGACGCCAGCACATGAATCGGAGCCAGCAGCTTGCGAATCATCCAGACGAGCAGAACCGCCGTAACTCCCAATAGGACCGCTGTCGCGACCATGAAAAAGCGTGTCGCCTCCCAGATCTCGTGCCACACGCGGCCATCCGGCTGTCCGTAGAGGATGTGCACCTGGTGGACCACAGCGCTTGGGGTTCCAGGATCGACGACCCGTTCTCCGTCAAGAGCAAAGAAGCGATAGGAGTGACCGGCGATTCTTACCCCTCGAAAAGAATCGGGCTCGATGTCGAGTTCCGGCACTTGCCCCTGGGTACCGAGAATGCGTCCCTCGCCGTCGGTTACGCGATAAACCGCGTGCGGCGTTCGCGGGATCCTTCGCAGATCGAGTCCAATGTTGGGGGAAGAGTCTTCCGCTTCCTGCACTGCTCCTAGAAATGCGTTTGCGGAGGCTCTGAGGTTGGCATCGAAGGCACTGTACTCATCCTGATGCTCATTAACGATGACCGCGACGATCAGCAGAACCGCGGCAAGCCCTTCCAGAAGCAACACAGCGGTAATAAGCCGCCGCGTAATCGAACTACCTTTGTTCACGACGAAGCTTCCTCGCTCAAGCGGTATCCGCGGTGCCGCAGGGTTTCGATCAGAGGCTCTGTTCCTTGGAGGTTCAGCTTGCGGCGGAGATTGGAGATGTGGGCCTCGATGACATTGGAGTGATGCTCCCACTCGAAGTCGTAGAGATGCTCAAGCAACTCCTGTTTCGAGACGATCGCGCGTGGACGATATGAGAGGTACTGCAGGATGCGGTATTCCATCGGCGAGAGGTCGATCTCCTGACCACGCCGTTTTACCGTCTGACGGACGGTATCGATCTCCATGTCGGCGACCTGGATGATGGTCGAGGAGACACCCTTCGCACGACGGATAAGGGCTTTGACGCGGGCCAGCAGCTCGCCCAGATCAAATGGCTTGGCCAGGTAATCGTCCGCCCCGCTGTTGAGAAGGTCGACGATCGTCTCTTTGCCTTCGAGCGCTGTCAGCACCAGGACAGGTGTGCGAGACTTCGTCTGTCGAAGCTCGGTCAGGACTCGCTTGCCGCTTTTCCCTGGCAGCATCAGATCCAGGATGATGGCATCGAAGATATCCTGCACCGCCATGTGAGACCCGGTAATGCCATCAGCCGCGTGATCGACCGCAAAACCCGCCTCGCGAAGCGCCTGAGCAATATTCTCCGCGAGCCGTTTTTCATCCTCAATGATGAGAAGACGCACCCTTATACCTCACCTATATTGTCCCTGCCATGGCTTAATACCGGCTGAATAGCACACCGTACCAGATTTCCCGTCTCGCACGGGCGCGCTTCTTCTCGTCTCTGCGGCCGCACCCCACACGGAAGACTCGAAGATAGCGGCAACAACAGATATATCGGTATATCCCTATGAAAACAGACCCTCCGCTGAGGCTTCGACTAGGACATTTGACTGATGTTCACCTAGTCCGCTTTGTTTGGCTTCTCCGTTTTCCTAGTTCCCCCATGGAGTGTGGCAAGTGAAACTAAGCCAGCGCATCGCAATTTTTCTGTTCTGTTGTCTTGTCGGTTCGGCGACTCATTCGATGTTTGCCCAGACGGCTGCCGAAGATCTGCGCGGAGCGGCGACTGACGCGGCGAAATCTGCTGCGCAGATTCCAGTGTCGTCCACGCTGACAGCAGAACCTGCCGCTGGCTTTTCTCCACCGCAAAGCTTAGATTCATCGACCTCGCAGGTTCTACTGTGGTCGATTCGCCACGATCTCGCCCAAAACATACATTCACTTCGATCTTCCGCCGGGCAAGAGGCAGTACCGGAAGATCAGCTACAGGTACTTGCTCCCACAAACAAAGAAGTAGAGAAAAGCAGCACCTTCACGCAGCACCAACACTTTTAGGAGACACCGATGCGGCAACGAATTCGATTCTTTCGATTCATGACGATGTTGCTCCTGGCTGTCTGTAGCAGCTTTGCTATGGCCCAGACGATCACCGGCAGCATCAACGGTACCGTGACCGACGCTTCCGGCGCCGTGATTCCAAACGCCAGTGTCGTCGCAACGAACGTGGACACCGGAGTTGAAACTCCGACCACAACCAACAGCGACGGTATTTACAGCCTTCGCTTCCTGCAGATCGGCAACTATAAGGTGACGATCACCTCTTCCGGGTTCGCCACAACAACATAT
>JAEKKE010000573.1 GCA_019510535.1 Acidobacteriota bacterium | reverse complement strand
AGCGCTGGATCAGCCGATGGACGACCGTGTCCGCCGCCAGGTCGACCAGTTGAAGCGCGCTGCTCGTCCTGTGAAACAGACGAAGCATGATGATGATGCGGTGTTGATCAGCGTGCTGGCAGGCTTTCCGGATCGTGTGGCTCGCCGCCGCGCCGGCAATACCGTAATGCTTGCAGGTGGCATGGGAGCGGAGGTCTTCGGACATCCGCGTCCATATGAGTTTCTGCTGGCGCTCGATGCGGAGGAGCGCAAGGAGCGCGGAGCTCCGCTAATTCGCCTGACGGCACGCATGGAGCCGGAATGGCTGATCGATCTCTTCCCGGAGCTCGTCCTTGAGAAACGCGAGGTCGTCTGGAATCGTCAGGGCGAACGTGCAGAGGCTATCAGCTCGCTGGAGTACGACGGCCTCGTGCTGGAAGAATCGCGTGGCCCTGCAACTGAAGAAGAGGCCGCTGCTGTGCTCGCGCATGAGGCGGTCACACTTGGTGTCGAGCGTTTTGTCGATCCCGAAGCGCTGTCCGAACTGCAGGCGAGGGTCGCCTTTGCCGGTGTTGAGACCCTCGATATCGAAGGAGCGCTGCGCGAGCTCTGTTATGGGCTCAAGCGCTTTGCGGAGCTGCGCAAGGTAGCGTCGACAGATCTGCTGCCGTTGCTGGAACAGCGTGCCGGCCGCCTGGATGAGATCGCACCCGCGAAGCTGAAGCTTGCGGGTGGGCGCTGGGCAAAGGTGCACTACGACCTTGGCAAACCACCGTGGATCGAGTCACGGCTGCAGGATTTTTTCGGGATGCAGGAGACGCCGCGTATCGGCAGAGACCGCACGCCGGTGGTGGTCCATCTACTGGCGCCGAACCATCGTGCTGTACAGACGACGACTGACCTTGCGGGCTTCTGGCAGCGGCTTTATCCGGAGGTGCGTCGAGAGCTGATGCGGCGCTATCCGCGTCATCAGTGGCCGGAGAAGCCGGTGTAAGCAGAACGTTTCGGATGTCTCGACCGGGTGCCCCATGTCCCGCTTTTGGGACGTGGGCATTCGCGCGAAGCGCGAACCGTCTTATGACAGCAGAGCGCCACCAGCACGGTATGGGTAGAGAAAGCAGATTTCTCCCGCTCCCCTTTACCCCAGGCGGCGAAGCTGGCCGGGGACCCCGATCGCTGCGAAATGACAAAAGTGCATATTCGAGCTTCGCTCGAACACCCATGTCCCCGAGGGACATGGGGCACCCAGAGCCGTGGTGATTTCTAGATTATTGCGTAGCGGATGAAGCTATTGCTTCCGGCTCGTGCGTCCATGTCACCTGTCCACGCGCGTTGATCACGAACCAATAGAAGACGGTCCCGGTCAGCAGAAACGCGCTGGCAATCGAGAAGGCCGCGGCGAAGCTATGGGTTGCCGCCAAAGTCGCTCCTGTCAGCCAAGCGGAAAGCGTTGCCGAGAGATTCGCAAAGAGATTCTGCAGGCTTGTCCACTTTGCCGCGGCTCGTGGTCCGGCCAGCGATTGGGTGAGCGCCCAGTTGTTCGAGGTGAAGAGGCCCAACCCGAAGCTGGCGATCATCATCGCTCCCATGCTGACGGCCTGCCGATTCGATGCCACGACAACGATCAGAGCGATCGCTGCCACAATGCACCCGATGCACACCGTACCTTTGCGGACCATCACTGCATTGCGGCCTTGCCGCACCAGCCGGTCCGAGGCCACACCGGCGACGCCGCACGCGACCGAAAGGCACCAGAAGGGCAGAGAGCTGACAATCACCAGTTGCTTCGCGCTGTAGTGATAGCGCTGCTCAAAGTAGTACGGAA
>JAEKKE010000560.1 GCA_019510535.1 Acidobacteriota bacterium | reverse complement strand
TCCCTCCGTGATCGGCTGCCACGCTGCGCTGCTGGCGATGAAGAGCGGCAGGCCGGTGAAGATGGTCTATGACCGCCTGGAGGATATGGCGGCGACCACGAAGCGCCATCCCTCGCGCACACGCCACCGCACGGCGGTCTCAAAGGATGGCAGGCTGTTGGGGGGCGAGATCGAGTTTGCGATCGATGGCGGAGCGTATGTGACGCTGTCACCGGTGGTACTCTCGCGCGGTACCATTCATGCCGCAGGGCCTTACAACTGGCCGAATCTACGCATCCGCGCCAAAGCGGTGGCCACGAACTGTCCTCCGCATGGAGCCTTCCGCGGTTTTGGCGCGCCGCAGTCGATCTTCGGCCTTGAGCGCCACATGGATCTGATCGCGAAGACGGTTGGCATTACACCTGAAGAGCTTCGTCGCCGTAACTTCCTTGAGCCGGGCGGTGCGACAGCGACAGGGCAGTTGATCAAAGATCCCATCGACCTCAACGGCATGCTGACCCGCGCTCTGGAAGAGAGTGGATACCACGCCAAGCGTGCGGAGTTCGTAAAGACGAATCCAACGTCACCCATTAAGCGGGGTATTGGCTTCGCTACGTTCATGCACGGGGCGGGATTCACCGGGAGCGGTGAGCGGCGTTTGAACTCGCTGGTGGCGATTGAGGTTGATGATGAGGGTAGCCCGGAGATCCTGGTCTCGTCGACGGAGTTTGGACAGGGTACGAATACCATTCTCTGCCAGGTGGCGGCGCAGACGCTGCACATCCCCTACAAGAACGTACGCATCGCGCAGCCTGACACCCATCGCGTGCCCAACAGCGGACCGACGGTCGCATCGCGTACGGCAATGATCGTCGGCAAGCTGGTTGAGGACGCATCCCATAACCTGCTGACCTGCATGCGCACGAGTGGGTTGCTGGAAGAGACGTACACGCCGGAACAGTTCTGTCACGCCGCCCTTGCCTACAAGCAGAAGCACGGTGAGCTCCGCGCCACCGCACGTTATCAGGCGCCCGGCGATATCTTCTGGGACGACGATAAGTATCGCGGCGATGCGTATCCGGCCTATGCCTGGGCGGTGTATGTCGCCGAGGTCGAGGTAGACACACGCACCTACATGACCGAGGTGAAGAACTTCTGGGCGCTGCAGGAGGTTGGCAAAGTACTGAACCCTGTGCTGGCCAAGGGACAGGTCGAGGGAGGTGTCGCGCAGGGCATCGGCTATGCCATCTATGAGAAGTGCGTCTGGAAAGACGGTGTGATGGCCAACAACCAGATGACAAACTACATCATGCCCACGAGCGCCGATCTTCCACCGATCCATGTGCTCTTTGAAGAAGTTCCCAGTATTCACGGACCCTTTGGAGCGAAGGGCATCGGCGAGCTTCCGATGGATGGTCCCGCTCCGGCGATTTTGAATGCCATTGAAGAGGCAACGGGCGTTTGCTTCAACCATTGCCCGCTGTTGCCCGAGGACATCTTCGACAAGTTGGCGAACCCGACATCTATATCCGCTGACAGCTCCCAACTCCAGCCTGCCGTCGCAGGCCCCGTTTTCAGTGGCACAACATCGTAGCGCAGCAGAGGGATCTGCTTTTCAGAATTGGAAGCACCCATGAGCATCATCACCTTCACTCTCAACGGCAGCCAGGTCACCGTCGATGCGCCGCCGATGACGCGTCTGCTCGACCTGCTGCGCGAACATCTGCACCTTACTGGAACGAAGGAGGGCTGCGGCGAGGGCGAGTGCGGCTCCTGTTCTGTGCTTGTGGACGGTGAGCTGGTTAACTCCTGCCTGGTGCCCTCGCTTCAGAT
>JAEKKE010000023.1 GCA_019510535.1 Acidobacteriota bacterium | reverse complement strand
AGGTCTCTGCGCTGACCAGCCTCCCTTCCTCCACCGTGGCTGCGATCCTCGGTATCCAGAACGGAGACCTGGTAAACCTTGATGGAGTGCAAGCTCTGCAGGCATCTGCCGCCAGCGGCAAGCTCACAAAGCTCGTAGACAACTATGTCCTCACCGCATCCGAAGTTACGGCCGTGCAAGCCTTGGTTAACAGCTACAACCAGGTCATTCAACAGCAGGCGCAGGCCGTAGGAGCAACTGTCGTCGACATGCACGCCTACTTCGCTTCCATGCAGGCGGGTGTCACCGTGAACGGCAAAATCGCAACCACAGCATTTCTCGGCGGCCTCTTCGGCCTGGATGGTATCCATCCCTCCAACACCGGCTATGCTCTGTTGGCCAACCAGTTCCTCGCGGCGCTCAATGCAAAGCTGTCGCTGACCATTCCAATTGTCAACGTAGATGCAATCGCGACCAAAGACCCTCTTATCGGCCTGAACATCTCGACGGTGAAACAAACCGTCCCTGCGGTACACCTGCCACTCAACTAGAACATTCGGTGAGCGAGCACTCTCGTTGTCCTGTTCTTCGCGGCTCATCGCGAAGGTGGGGTATCTCGCTTTGTGGCGTAAATGCAGTAATACGGATCGAGCTCGCGCTCGATATTCCCAGGTAAGCTCCGCGTACCTGGGGCACCCAGTACATTGGCTACTCCAATTTCCCTCACAAAACCTTGACATCTAGGTATAACCGGTAGCATTCTTCTCCATACCTAGATTTCGAGGCATAGATCGCTATGGCAAAGAACGACCTCCAGGGGACACTGGAGCTCCTCATCCTCAAGACCCTTGCGCAGAATACTTCCCTCCACGGCTATGGCATCGTTCTCCACATCGAGCGCGTCTCTGGCGAACTGCTTCGCGTCGAAGAGGGTTCGCTCTATCCCGCACTCCATCGCATGGAGCAGAACCAGTGGGTGCGTTCGCAGTGGGCTCTGACTGAGACCAACCGCCGCGCTAAGTTCTATTCCCTCACCGCCGTCGGCCGTAAGCAGCTAGCCATCACCGAGCGTGCCTGGGAACAGACTGTCAAGGGTGTTCAAGCCGTCCTGCACTTCGCCTGAGGTGAACCGATGAATCTGCCGCGCCGCATCGCTGCTCTCTTCCGCCGTTCCTCCGTCGACCGCGAGATCGCTGACGAGCTTCAGGCTCACCTCGCGATGCGCACCGAAGACAACATCGCCGCCGGCATGCCGCCCGATGCAGCGGCACGCGACGCCCGCCTTCGCTTCGGAAATCCGACCGCCACTCGCGAACGGGTCGAACATGTCGACATCGCCACTGGCCTGGACTCCTTCTGGCGCGACATCCGTTATGCCATTCGCGGCTACTGCAATGCGCCGCTCTTCGCCATCGTCGCCATTATCACGCTCGCACTCGGCATCGGAGCCAACACAGCGATCTTTCAACTGCTCAATGAAGTCCGCCTGCGCAGTCTTCCCATTCAGCATCCGGAAGAACTCGTCGATATCCGAATCATCGGCGGTAACCAGGGAATCGGTGTCTCCAACTCCTACTACTCTTCCCTGACAAAGCCCGTGTGGCAGGAGATCGAGCGAAGCCATGAGCCTCTCGCCGGCGTCTTCGCCTGGAGTGCCGAGTTCCAGAACATGCAGACGGGCGCCAACGTCAACGACGTCCGTGCGGTCCGCTCCATCAATGTCTCTTCGCAGTTCTTCTCCACGCTCGGCCTGGAACCCATCGCCGGCCGCCTTCTCGATCCCGAAGATATGGCAGCTGCCTGCGCGGGATCCAGTGCAGTCGTTAGTTATACATGGTGGCAGTCGCAGATGGGTGGACGCGCCATCAGCGGAGCCGAGTCCGTCGTTCTTGACCGAATCTCTTACCGCATCGTTGGCGTCACACCACCGCGCTTCTTTGGTCTGGCCGTCGGCGAGAACTTCGACTTCATCACGCCGCTCTGCATCCCCCAAAATGTGGGGCGCGAGTACTTTGATGTCGGTGTGATGGGACGCCTCGCCCCCGGCTGGAACATTGATCGCGCCACGCATTGGTTTACCGCTGCCAGCAAAGGCATCTTTGAGGCCGCGCTACCGCAAGGCTACAACGCTACGGTCACTGAACAATTCCGCAACTTCAAGCTGGGAGCGTACCTGGCCAACTCCGGCGTGAGCCTCCTGCGCCGCAACTACGACTCATCTCTCTGGATTCTGCTCGGCATCACTGGCCTGGTGCTTCTCATCGCCTGCGCCAATCTTGCGAACCTCATGCTCGCCCGCGCCAGCGCACGGCAGCGCGAGATCGCTCTACGCATGGCTCTCGGCGCCACACGCACTCGTCTGCTGCGTCAGCTTCTGCTTGAGTCAGGCCTCCTTGCACTCTTCGGAGCATTCCTTGGGATCGCTCTCGCGCAGGTCTTCAGCCGTCTGCTCATCCGCGTACTTGCTTCAACCGATGAGAACCTCGCGCTCAATGTCCATACCGACTGGCGTGTGCTTCTCTTCACCTCAGGTATCGCCGTGCTTACCTGCACCGTCTTCGGCACGCTTCCCGCCTTCCGTGCCGCCAAGGCCGACCCCATCCATGCGCTCAAGACCGGAGACGCCCATGCCGCCGGACATCGCGAGCGCTACTCCATGCAGCGGCTTATGGTAGTGCTGCAGGTTGCTGTCTCCATGGTGCTGCTCGTCACCGCTCTGCTCTTCGTGCGCAGCTTCCGCAACCTCATGACGGTCGATCCCGGCATGCGCGAGAACGGCATCACTGTCGGCGGCTTCCTGTATCCGACCTCAACCATCACGCCCGAGCACTTTGAAGAGTTCAAGCATCAACTCGTCGACGAAGTGCGCTCCGTTCCTGGAGTCTCCAATGCCGCTATCGTCACCATGGCTCCGCTTTCCGGCGGTTCGTGGGGACACCTCATCAATATCGGCTCTCGCGAAGGAAACAGTCACTTCACCTGGGTCAGCCCGACGTACTTCGCAACCATGGGCATTCCCATCGTCTCCGGCCGCGGCTTCAACGACAACGACACCGCCAACTCCCCACGCGTCGCCATCGTCAACCGGGCCTTCGTCGATCGCTACTTTCCGGGAGAGAACCCCCTCGGCAAAACCATTCGCACCCAAGCCGAGCCGCGCTACCCTGCGACTCTCTTCGAGATCGTCGGCGTCATCCCCAACACCTTGTACAGCGACATCCATGAGAAACGCAGCGAGACGATGGCCTTCGTCCCAGCACGCCAGTTCCCATCCGAAGCCGACGGCCGCGGCACACAATTGGTTATTGCATCCTCGCTTCCCTCCGCAATCATCAGCGAAGAGATTAAACGAAACATCAGGGCAAAACATCCTGAGGTGCGCATGTACTTCTTTGACGTTCATGAGCGAGTGCTCAAGAGCCTGCTCAAAGAGCGTCTGCTCGCCATCCTCTCCGGCTTCTTCGGAGCCCTCGCCGCCATCCTCGTCATGGTCGGCCTCTATGGAGTCGTCTCTTACCTCGTCACTCGCCGCCGCAACGAGCTCGGCATCCGCATAGCCCTGGGCTCAACACGCTCGCGCATCGTCTCACTCGTGATGGGCGAAGCGGGACGCATGCTTCTTGTCGGCACACTCATCGGCACAGCCATCTCGCTCGCTGTCACCCGCAGCGCCGGCTCTCTACTCTTCGGCCTGAAGACGTGGGACCCCGCGACCATCGCCTTCGCCATCACAGCTCTCGCAGCCGTGGCATTCTCCGCCAGCTTCCTGCCGGCCTTCCGCGCCGCCCGCCTCGACCCCGTCGACGCCCTGCGCCGCGATTAATCGTATCGACTTCCTTTTGTCATTTCGTGGCGTCAGCGGGCAGAAATCAGGTCCTTCGCTGACGCTCATGGTGACATACAAGGCCCGCCAACCATCCACCTCCCGAAACGGGACAGCTCAAGCTCTAAACTTCATCCCGCATACGCCGAAGACGTATTAATGTTGGCTCGTATCCAACCTCTTGATACGCTACTTGCCTCATGCCATCCAGGATGATCCCAGCGTTAGAGCATTTTTCCTGTAGGTGTAGTACAGGGCTTGTGCATCTATGGGCGTTTTCCTCAATGAAAACGCCGCTACACGCCACTTCCGGGATACCCAGCAACAGGGAAAACGCTCTAGACATCCGACGCAGGATGATGGGTCTCGCTCTCATCGCGTGCACATGGCTTCTTTTCATTCCCAGCATCCAGGCACAACAATTCCCCGTCCGCTTCTATGCAAACGAAACCGGGCTGGCCAATCTCGCCGTCACTGCGGTCACGCAGGATAAAAAAGGCTACCTCTGGGTCGGCACGGAGAACGGTGTCTATCGCTTCGATGGCTCCCATTTTCAACGGTTCGGAACGGAGGACGGCCTCCGCCAGTTCTATGTCAGCGCACTACAACCCGATGACGATGGCGGCATCTGGGTAGGCACGACAGAACACCTCTTCCACTTCTCCGGCCAGTACCTGGTTGAGATAAAAGATGCGAACCAGCCCCTTTCCATCTGGCAGGGCCAGAACCTCAGCAAGCTTCCCGACGGCCGCATACTCGCCATGGTCAAACGGGAGCCGTATCTCTTCCAGAAAAACGGAAAAGATCAATGGAGCGGCAAGCCGCTTCTCGCAACCATCGCTGCCGCGGAACGATCATCCATCGGTGGACTTCACTCTCTCTTCGCGGACAGCAGCAACAACATCTGGATGGGGTGCGGTAAAGCTGTCTGCCAGTGGTCTTCAGGCAACATCACTGTCTGGAACGCATCCCGCGGAGTCCCCGAGGACATCTGGAAATCCATCCTGCAGGATAGGCACGGAAGTATCTGGATCAGGTCTGCTTACCGTATCGTCGAGATCTCTCCCGCTGCCAGCATTGCCGTTGATCGAAGCCCCAGCACCCCGCGCGAAGAGCGCGAGCATCTCTTCCTCCCACTGGCAGAAGACGCCGACGGACGCATCCTTCAATCGAGCGACACCAGCCTGCTTCGCTGGGATGGACAACAATGGCAGATCTTCAAACGAGACAACGGCATTCCCGGAGAAGGCCTGTCGTCGCTCTATGTCGATCGCGAAGGAAATGTGTGGATGGGTGCCGGAGGTCTTGGCCTTATGCAGTGGCTCGGATATCCATACCTCGAAAACTGGACCTTCGCGCAAGGCCTCAAGAACGAAACAGTCTGGTCCTTCCTGTCAGACCATCACACAGGCATGTACCTCGGCACCGACAGCGGCTTGCAGAAGCTACACAACAACACAATCTCCGATGTTGATCCACACGAACTCGGCAAAACGGAGATCGCCAGTCTTGCAGATGGAGGCAACGGCAACCTCTGGGTCGGCACCATGGGTGGCACAGGCATCCTTCGCCTTGACGAAATGCAAGGCAAGATTACGCAGGCCACCAAAACAGCGCTGGTCTTTCACATACTGCATGACACAGCCGGGCAGACCTGGTTTACCACGATGCAGGGCCTCTACGCACTGCGCTCCTCCAACACGACCGGCGTGCCTGAACCGGTCATCGAGACTCGCCATCTGCTCGGCGATCAGGATGTACCTACACCGAACGCATGTGAAGGCTCCTCACACACCATCTGGGTCCTCAGCGACCTCGGCCCGCTTCGCATGCATGACGGAGCCTGGGATAAACCCGAAGTGAAGAATGCTTCAAACCCTCCACGCTTCAGCCAGATTGCATGCTCGCCGGACGGAACGGTCTGGCTCGGCGGCGAGACACCTGGCCTGTGGCAGGCATCTCCCACAAACTCCATCCTGATGGCCAAACGCATCCCCATGCCAGACGATCTCCGCGACGCGCGTATCGTCGCTCTCCTGATGGATCATCGCGGCTGGCTATGGGTGGGAACCGATATGGGCGTAGCTGTTCTGGACCATGGCCGCTGGAGCCTTCTCCGACAGGACAATGGTTTGGTATGGCCGGACGTATCGCAGGCCGGACTCTACGAAGACATCGACGGCAGCATATGGATCGGCACAAGCAAAGGCATCTCCCATGTCATAGCCCCTACATCGCTCTTCCAGCCGGCCATACTTTCCGCCGAAGTAGTAGCGATTGAACGCGGCGAAAAATCTCTCTCCACTCACGATCTCATCGCGCTCCCCTGGTCGAAGAGCCCGCTTACCTTTTATCTCGCCGCACTCTCCTACAAGGATCACGCACACCAGCGTCTCCTTTATCGCCTGATCGGCTTCGATGAAACCTGGCAAACCGCGGAAGGAGACAAGGTACAGTTCACCGCTCTTCCCGGCGGGTCGTACAGCTTTGAGCTCAAAGCCCAGGACCCATACTCCAATAAGGCTTCACCGGTCACCACAGTCAGTTTCACCGTTCGCCCTCCCTGGTGGCGGCGCCTCGATGTCCAGGTCGCTGAGATCGTCGCTCTGTTTCTCCTCATTGCGGGCATCATTCGCCTGTGGCTTCATCGCCTGCTCACACAGCGCAGGAAGCTTGAGAGCATGGTGGCTGAAAGGACATACGCTCTCGAAGAAGAGAAACGCCTGCTCACGCAGGCAAAGCTCTCACTGCAGCAGATGGCGACAACGGACAGCCTGACAAAATTGAAAAACCGCCACGCCATCCTCGAGATTCTGGATCTCGAGATCTCGCGAGCAACGAGTAATCAGCAGGACCTCGTCGTCGTACTGATCGACATCGATCACTTCAAGCAAATCAACGACACCTACGGTCACCTTGCCGGCGACGAAGTTCTTCGCTCCGTCTCCCAGACACTCGATGGCCTCGTCCGCAGCTTCTTGTGGAAGACGTAAGCATACATGTCACCATGAGCTTTGGCGCCGCCGCACTACGGCCCCTTCAGCAGGTAGAGAGCAAAGAGCTCCTGCACCAAGCCGACACCGCCCTGTACCTCGCAAAAGAAACAGGCCGAAATCGTATTGTCTGGACCTCTTACCCAAGCGGAAACTAGAGTATTTTTCCTGTACGTGTAGTGCGGGCTCGTGCATCTACCGGCGTTTTCCTCTTCACCGGGTGCCCCATATCTGGCAGCTTCATCGCCAGATGTGGGGTTTCCGGAGACTTCCCAGCAGAATGCTGGCTTGTCCTACTCCGGCTTTCCATTCAGAACTTCGCCAGTCTTCTGAACGCTCTTCTTCACAGCCTTCCAGACGTTCCTGGAAGAAGTCTTCAACGCCTTCCCCGTCTTGTCAGCCGTTGTATCCAGGGCGGAAGACGTGTTGCTGTTCGCAACATCCAGAGCCGTATCCGTGGCTCTTATGCCCGTGGCCGCTCCGCCGATGCCCGCATTCGCGCCGAGGATGGTTGCCTGCGCGGGGCGCTTCGCCGGATTCGCCCAGACGATATCAGTCT
>JAEKKE010000022.1 GCA_019510535.1 Acidobacteriota bacterium | reverse complement strand
CTTGAGCGGGTAGTCGTAGCCCGGAACGCTGTCCACCAGGGCAAACTCCATGGTGTCATTGTGTGCTGCGAAGACCAGACCGTTCTTCTTCGCCTCTTCACCCACCTTGTTCATGACCTCGGCCAGCTTCTTGAAGTCATCGCCCGTCAGCGGAGCAACCATCTTCGCGCGCCATGCCGCACGTTCGGCGTCTGACATCTCAGCCGGCGACTTGGTCAGCTTCTCCTGGATCAGTTGTTTCGGAACGGATGCAGTTGCGTACTTGCAACCCAGCGCCTTGGCATCATCGAACGACTTCTGCAGATTGTTGATGTCCCACTGCAGGTGCGCGCTGGGGCACTTCAGGCCGGCGTCATCCAGCACCTTGCGGAACTCGGCCGCAGTTTTAATAGTGCCGTAACCCGCCGTCTCTACTTCCTTGTAGCCCATCCCGGCAATCTGCTTCACGGTGCCCACGGTGTCTTTCATCATGGGATCGCGCACGGTGTAAAGCTGGATACCGATAGGCAGGCCGAGCGGATCAGCCCATGCCATCCGTCCCATCACACCTGCCGCCGTAACCGCTGCCGCGCCACCCATAAACTGCCGCCGATTCATCCGCATCTCTCTTTTCTCCTTCGGGAACCTTCGATTGCGAGTCTCTGCGCTTTTCTGGTGGCTTGTCAATCTGCGTCATGTAATATTGGCTGCACCCATCCCCGAGGAGACCATCGATGAAACGCTTCGCCGCGCTTGTGCTCTCGCTAACGGCCACCGCCTTTGCTGCCACCACTCCTGTTGCAGGCAGTTGGAAGATCTATGGCGACGTCAACGGCTATCCGGTCAATGAGAGCTGCACGTTCTCGATCGACAAAGATAACAAGATTACCGGCACCTGCTCGCTCAGCAACAAGTCGTATGACGTGACCGGAACGCTGGAGGACACGAAGCTTACCTTCAAGCATGGAGGCGAGTATGAAGGCCAAGCGCTCATTCTGACCTGGGTTGGCACTCTGGCGGAAGATGGCTCATTGGCAGGCACCATCGATGTGCAGCCTCTCGGCTATCCCGGCACTTTCACTGCCAAGAAGGCAGAAGAAGATAAGCCGAAGGCTGACGACAAGCCTGCAGCAGCGCAATAATAAAGATCTCAATCAGGGAGGCTTCGCATGTTGAAGCTGATTGCTGCTGTCGTTGTTCTCGCCGTAGTCATCATTCTGATTCTGGCCGCTACCAAGCCGGCCACATTCCACGTCGAGCGTTCCATCGCCATTGCAGCCTCGCCGGAAAAGATCGCCGCCTTCGTCACCGACTTCCATCGCTGGGATGCATGGTCTCCTTGGGCGAAGCTCGACCCCGCCATGCAGGTCACCTACTCCGGGCCGGACTCGGGAACAGGCTCCATCTATCACTGGAAGGGCAACAGCAAAGTTGGTGAAGGCGAGATGGAGATTCTCTCGGCCACACCGGAAAAGACCGACATCCGCCTCGACTTCATCAAGCCCTTCGAAGGTAAGAACACGGCGACGTTCTATTACTCCGGTTTGCCTGCAGGCCCCACGACGGTCCGGTGGACCATGGATGGCCCCTCCAGCTTCATGACGAAGCTCATGATGGTCTTTACCAGCATGGACAAGATGGTTGGTCCGGACTTTGATCGCGGCCTGACTAATCTGAAGTCAGCTGCCGAACATCCGTAGCTGGCATGTGCCCGGCGAAGACCACGCGGTTTCGTCCCGTTCGCTTGGCCTGGTAGAGAGCATCGTCTGAGAGCTGACGCAGTGTGTCCAGATCGTGAGCGTCGGCAGGATAGATAGCGACACCGATGCTGATCGTGATGGGAATGATCAGGCCGTTGATGTGCAACGGCCGGTCAAACAGCCGCAGCAGGCTTTCTGCCAGGCTTCTGGCGCCGTCCTCTGACGAGATGTGGTTGACGATCAGGGTGAACTCCTCGCCGCCCGTGCGCGCCAGCGTATCGCTCTGCCGAATACGCGACTGCATCCGCGCGGCTGCCTGTTTCAGGCACTCATCGCCAACCAGATGGCCGTAAGTGTCGTTGATATGTTTGAAGCGGTCGAGATCGAGCGTCATGAGCGCCGCCGGTTTGTCGCTGCGCTGCGCAATGGCAAGCCACTGGCTCATACGGTCTTCCAACAGTGTCCTGTTCGGCAGACCAGTCAGATGATCGTGTTGCGCCTGGCGCACCAGTTCCCGGTTGAGTTCCACATGTTCCGTCGTATCGACCACCAGCAGAAACCGCGCCCATTGGCTCTGGAAGGTGACCGGATACATCGTCATCTCCGCGTGAAAGCTGCTTCCATCCTTTCGGCGGGTGAGCGTCTGATACCTTTCGAATCTCCGTTCATACCGCAACATCTCCGCGCGTGTCGCCGCATCCTCCGGCGGGAAGATCTCCGGAACCGACAACCCGATGAACTCCTCCATGCCATAGCCGTAGGCGCGAAGCGCAGCCTCGTTGGCCGAGAGGAATCGCCCGTCTTCGGGAGAAAAGACGAGCATCGGGTGAGGATTCCCCTCGTAGAGCAGACGGTATTCCTCGGTAAGCGTGCGAACCCGCTCCTGGTCCTCTTCCATGACCCGCAGAATCATGCCGAAGGCAACAAGATACTTGGGCAGATACCACAGGCTGGTCAGCGTGGTGAAGGACGATTCCCAGCCGGGTCTGTCCCCCATCCACCAGTACAGCGGGTATTGCAGCGCCCAGAAGAAGAAGCCCTGCGATGCAATCCACTGGCCCGCGAGATTGCGTGATGGCAGCGTCAGGAACATCAGACCGCAGGCGATGAAGATCTCTGCCAGAATGACGGCGTAGATCACCTGCATCTGGTTCGTGGCTACCAGCCGGAGCATGACCACGCCGGAGACCACCGCCAGGATATCGAGCACCAGCAGCCGCACCTTCGATTGCAAACCGTAGCTACGTCGCAGCGACCAGTCCGCCAGCACCTCTCCGCCGACGATCAGAACAACGATCATCCACTTGCGTGCCGTCCCGGTATTGATCAGCAGAATTCCAAGGCAGGCAGGAACACTCAATGCCAGGCCAAAGCTGCACAACTGGCGGAGCGTAAGGTTCTTCTGCCCGAAGGAGAGCAGGAACGCGATTCCGGCGAAGACAATGGCCGATATCCGTATCGTCTCGGTGGCAGGGGTACTGAGATGGGAGATCTGCTCCCACTCCCAGATGGCCATGCTGGTAAGCTCCAGCAGCCAGCCGGCGAGCCATAGCCGGTAGCGACGCTGCGGCCTTCCCTTTTGCAGAGCGGCAAAAAAGAAGGTCATCAGCGGGACCATGATTAGATCAAACAATTCTTGCCGCATCAGGCTCCCGAATTACAGACCTGCGACATACGGATCAGCAGAGAGATTTCCAAGGCATCAATTACTGTTACTATCCCATCCGAAACGCCGCATTGCAGCAGAAGTTTTCTGCAAATTCCACGACGGTAACGCTTTTGGGTAATGTTGAAATGTGATTGGAGCACATATGCATGCGTAATGTCCTGGTGATCGATGTCGGCGGCACCCATATCAAGGTTCTGGCCACCGGAAAGAAGACCGCCATCAAGATCGCTTCCGGGCCGGACGCGACGGCCACCTACATGGCAGAGGAAGTACTGGCAGCCACCGAATCCTGGCAGTACGACTGCGTCTCCATCGGCTTTCCCGGCCCGGTCATCGGTAATCGCCCAGCCGACGAACCGCATAATCTCGGCTCCGGCTGGGTGGACTTTGACTATGAAAAGGCCTTTGGGAAGCCGGTCCGCATCCTGAACGATGCAGCTATGCAGGCCCTGGGCAGCTACAAGGGCGGCCGCATGCTCTTTCTCGGCCTGGGCACCGGCATGGGCTCGGCGATGATTCTGGACGGCACCATCGCTCCCATGGAGCTCGCACACCTGCCCTATCGCAAGGGCAAGACCTACGAAGAGTACGTCGGCAAAGAGGGCCTGGAACGCCGCGGCCGCAAGCGGTGGCAACGGTCAGTTCACGATGTCATCGAGCGCCTGCGCTCCGCCCTGCTCTGCGAATACGTGGTGCTCGGCGGAGGCAACGCCAAGCTGCTGGACCAACTGCCCGAAGGCGTCCTGCTCGGCGAAAACGCGAACGCCTTCGCCGGCGGCTTCCGCCTCTGGGATCCCCCCACGAAAGAGGCGGCGCCGCATGCCGCCATCGATGCCGGCCGGGCGCATGTCCGCCTGTCAGCGGCACAGAAACACCAGCAGGCACATCCCCGCAAAAGCTAGTTGGTTGGTTGAATAGTTGAATGGTTGAATAGTTCCCTTAGCCTTTATGACATCCCGCAGAGTTCGCGGAGGTGGAACGCCGACGTCCCGAGACACCATTCAACTATTCAACCATTCAACTATTCAACCAAAGAGCCGTTGTTGCGCCGGTCCCCTCACAGCCTCCGCGGGCATCTTCTGCGCGGTCTCCTGCGAGAGCAGTGAATCCATCGCTCGCTTATTCAGGCCATATTTGTGGCAGATCGCCGTTACCATCGCGCTGAGACGTGCGGCGTACGCTTTGTCGGCGAAGTCCCGATCCTGGAACCGGCGGGCGTATTCCGGCTCCAGGTCGGGAAAGTGTTCGCGAATAAAGCTCAGGTAGGTAGGTCGCGAACACGGTTTCAGAAACAGCGGGTTGGCAGCGAAGAAACAGGCTCCGTGGTCGGCAGCCAGCTTCGCCATGCGATCGATCGCTGTCATGGTGTCGGTAATGCCGGGCAGCAGCGGTGAGTTCAGAACACCCACGATGATGCCCGCCTGCCGCAGCTTCTGCACGGTTGCCAGCCGAAGGTCAGGACGCGGAGCGCGCGGCTCCAGCTTCCGCGCCAGCTCCACATCCGGTGTCGTAATGGTGAGGTGCACTACCAGCACGCTCTTGCGGGCGATCTCCTGCAGCAGGTCGAGGTCGCGGAGGACGAGCGTGGACTTGGTCACGATGCCGAGACGGATTCCACTGCGGCGGGCCAGAACCTCAAGCAGGCTCCTAGTCACCTTCTGCCGCCGCTCGATCGGCTGCCAAGGATCGGTGGCCGTCCCGAGCGCGATCTCATCCGTGATGTGTCCCTGCCGCTCCAGCCGGCGCAGCTCCTGCTCCAGCAGCCAGGCTGCATTCTTTTTGACGAAGATCTTCCGTTCGAAGACCTCCGGATCGTGGAAGTCCGGCTGACCCTCCGCAGGCCCATCCTTCGGCGCCAGAAACTCATGCGTATAGCGCGCATAGCAGTAGCGGCAACCGAACTCGCATCCGCGGTAGGGATTGATGCTCCAGGCCATCCAGTGCATCCGCTTGGAGACGGAGCGGTTGAGAATACCGCTGACCTTCATCCCGCAGAACTCGACGTCGTGGCCGTCATCTACATGTTCGGCCTGCTCCGCCATGCGAACCATGCCGGTGCTGCCCGGCAGAATGGGGAAGAGTGTGTTCGCTTTTTCTTCGCCATCCATAAAACGAGCTTAGGCCGGTTTTAGGTGGGCCGTCAAGCGTGGATTCTGTGGAAGGGATTAGCCCCGGTGATAGTGACGGCGAGCCGCCTTATGGCGACGATGCGCACGCACCTTGGTGTGGTGAGGACGTGCCATCATGGCATCGGCGAGAGGTGCAAAGCAGAACAACATCAAAAGTGCGAGGACAATCGAACGTTTGTACATAATGCCGCGATGATGACACGGTTCGCTGCTTGGGGGAAGAACCTTCTGCGCCACCTGTTCGTGTCTTTTTTGTTTGTCATCCTGAGCCGGAGGCGAAGGACCCGCTTCTCTACCCATGCTTCCATGGCCGACCAAAGGTGACAAAAAGCAGATTTCTTCTCTGCGCTACGAAATGACAAATAAACTAACTCCCCGCAATCGTAATCCCCTCAATTCGAATCGTGGGGCTCGCGCTCGATGAACGGAAGGTCAGATCATTCCCAATCGCCACAATGTTGCGGTACATATCCCTCAGATTGCCCGCAATCGTGATCTCTTCCACTGGATACGCCAGCTCGCCATTCTCAATCCACAACCCACTGGCGCCTTGCGAGTAGTCGCCAGTCACCAGATTCACACCGAAGCCCATCGTCTCCGTTACGTACAGGCCGCTCTTCACATCGCCGATCAACTGCTGCGGCGTGATGCTGCCGGGCTGCAGGAAGAAGTTCCCTGCCCCAATCCCCGGAGTGCCCGCCAGGCCACGCGAAGCATTGCCCGTCGACCTCAGGCCAAGCTTGCGGCCGGTATAGCTGTTGAGCACGTAGCTCTTCAGCACGCCGTTTTCGACAATGACCGTGCGGCGGGTCGGCAAACCCTCGCCATCAAAAGGAGAAGTACCGAACCTCGCAACACCGTTGAAGACCAGGGTACCGTCATCGACGATGGTGACGTTTTCACCCGCAACCTGCTCGCCCAATTGTCCGGCGAAGAAACTGGCGTGGCGATAGATCGCGTCTCCATTCGCAGCATCGAAGATATTCGCCATCAGGCTGCGCGCGATCTCCGGCGAGAAGACCACCGGAGCCTTCTGCGTTGGCACACGACGCGCTCCCAGGCGGCGCAAGGCGCGGCGGGCAGCTTCTTTTCCGACCTCTTCGGGTGACTCCAGACCACCAATATGCCGGGCCGAGGAGTACCAGTGGTCGCGCTGCATGGTTCCCGTCGTGTCCTGCGCGATGGGAGAGACAGAGAAGCCACAGTAGCTGCGGCGATACTCGCCGCTGAAGCCACGCGAGTTGACGACGATCTTGTGTGAGGTGGCGGCGTCGAATTCCGCTCCCGAGGAGTTCTGGATGCGCGTATCCGCCGCCATCGCCGCAGCTTCGCAACGGCGCGCCATCTCGATGCGCCGCTCTACCGGAAGCGAATAGACATCCTCGAAGTACAGGCCCAGATCGCGGGACAACGAGCCGAATTCGTCCGGCTCCGGAAGTCCGGCGAAGGGATCTTCACTGGTGATCTTCGCCAGTCCGACGGCACCATCGATCAGGCGGCGGATGGATATCTCCGACAGATCCGACGAAGAAGTGTTCGCCGTGCGCTGCCCGATGAAG
>JAEKKE010000559.1 GCA_019510535.1 Acidobacteriota bacterium | reverse complement strand
TCATGCTGGCGCAGCGAGAGCCTATCGGCATCGGCTGGGTTCATCTCAAGCCATGCATTGGGAGACATGGCGTCAAGCATGGCGACAGCGCCGGTTTTGGTGCGCGTATGCCAGTGCTCAACGGTGCGTCCGGTGTTCAAAATCAAATCGAATTCGGTGTTCGGCTGCTCCACGAAGGGCAGGCACGGAACACAGTGCAACAGAGCGCGGCCATTCTCGCGAGGGAACTGGCCATCGCCGTAGAGCCGTTCGCCGCCCCACTGCTTGCCGCCTTCATCTTCGATCTGCTGCCAGGTGAATTGACTGTAGTCGCACATGCGGCCCGCGGAGACCTTCTGCCACTCAAGCCATGCGTCGTGCGTGCTGCTCCATCCCGGGAAGAGCCTGTCCTTCACACCCAGCCGCTCAGCAAGCGCGAGGAAGATATCGAAGTCAGAACGAGCCTCGCCCGGCGGCGTGGCAAACGCATTCACCTTGCTGATGCGGCGCTCGGAGTTGGTATACGTCCCTTCCTTCTCTCCCCAGATGGCGGCGGGAAGAACAAGGTCGGCATAGTCCATCGTCGGCGTGGGATAGAAACCATCCTGCACCACGACAAACTCCGTAGTCTCAAAGGCCTGCTTGAGCAGGTTGAGGTTCGGGAAGGAGACCACGGGATTCGTGGCAATGATCCAGATCGCCTTGACCTGCTTTTTGACGGCAGCTTCGATGATGTCCGGATAAGCAAGGCCTCGTGCGGTCGGCAGCTCTTCTTCGTCGATCTTCCAGAGATCAGCGAGAGCCTTGCGATCTTCGGCGTTATCGAACTTCCGGTAACCCGGCAGAGCCGAGGTGAAGCTGGTCTCACGCGAACCCATCGCATTGCACTGGCCGGTGATGGAAAACGGAGCGCTGCCCGTGCGGCCGATGTTGCCGGTAATCATGGCGAGGTTGTTGATCGCCGCGACGGTATGCGCGCCCTGGGTGGAGTGGTTCACACCCATCGTCCAGCCGATGAAAGCCGACTTCGCCTCTCCGTAAAGACGAGCTACCTTCTCAACGGTCTCGACCGTTAACCCTGTGGTCGCGCTGACCGCCTCCGGCGTGTAGTCGGCGACAAAGCTGACGAACTCTTCCAGACCTTCAACATGCTCGCGGATGTACTCGCGATCGACCAGGCCATCGCGCAGCAGGATATGCGCAATACCGTTGACCAGCGCGATGTCGGAACGCGGCTTCACCGGCAGGTGAAGATCGGCCATCATCGCAGTCTTGGTGACACGCGGATCCACAACAATCAACATCTGGCCGGGCTTCTTTCGCAGGCGGTTGCACAGGATGGGATGATTGTCCGCAATGTTCGCGCCGATCAGCAGCACGACATCCGCCGTCTCCATATCGGCATAGGACCCAGGAGGTCCATCGGAACCGAAGCTCAGTTTATAGCCTGAAACCGCGCTGGCCATGCACAGCGTGGTGTTGCCGTCGTAGTTGCGGCTGCGAAAGCCGAGCTGCACCAGCTTGCCGAGGGTATAAAACTCCTCCGTCACCAACTGGCCGGTGCTGATCACACCCAGCGAGTCATTGCCGAAACTCTCCTGGATAGACCCGATACGCGTCACCATCACCTTAAGAGCTTCGTCCCAGGAGATGGGCTCAAGCGGAGTGCCCCGGCCGCCGCGGCGCAACATCGGCGCAGTGGCGCGGCCGGCGGCCTCGATCATCAGGTGCTCACTGAGTCCCTTCGGACAGAGCTTGCCCAGATTCACTGGATGGTCTGGGTTTCCACGTGCAGCAACAGGGCGTCCATTGCGCGTGCCGACCAGCATGCCGCAG
>JAEKKE010000558.1 GCA_019510535.1 Acidobacteriota bacterium | reverse complement strand
GCTGGGCATCCTGTTGAGGCTGCTGCCCTTCTAAGGCGGGAAGCAGCAGTAAAAACATCACAACAAGTAGACGAATACTCAGGTTCACTGGGGATGCTCCTCTAAGGGGTTCTTTGACTGAGACGCTAATCGCACTGGCGGGTTGTGGATATTTCTGATAAAAAGCGCTTCGCAATCGATAACGCAATCTCTGAATACCCTTCTTTCATACACTTTTCGGCCAGAAATAGTGCCTTTCGACTATGCTTGTATGCAACAACCATCCCCCGCACACAGAAGCGATCTGAAAGGGTTTTAGAAGAAAATGTCTGAAGCAACATGCGATATCGGCCTGATTGGCCTTGCAGTCATGGGTCAGAACCTCGTTCTCAACATGAACGACCACGGTTTCAAGGTCGCTGTCTACAATCGCACCACGTCGAAGGTAGATGAGTTTCTGGCGAATGAAGCGAAGGGTACGCCCATTGAAGGCGCTCATTCCATCGAGGAGCTGGTCTCCAAGCTGAAGCGCCCCCGCCGCATCATGATCATGGTGAAGGCCGGCTCGGTTGTCGATCAGACCATCGATTCCATCGTCCCGTACCTGGAAAAGGGCGACATCATCGTTGACGGCGGTAATTCTCTGTTCACCGACTCGAACCGACGCACCAAGGAGCTTGCCGACAAGGGCATTCTGTACATCGGCACGGGTGTCTCCGGCGGCGAAGAAGGCGCACGCTTCGGCCCGTCGATCATGCCTGGCGGCAACCCTGAAGCATGGCCGGCGGTAAAGCCGATCTTCCAGGGCATCGCGGCGAAGGTCGAAGATGGAACTCCCTGCTGCGACTGGGTGGGCGAAGGCGGCGCGGGCCACTACGTAAAGATGGTCCACAACGGCATTGAGTACGGCGACATGCAGCTGATCTGCGAGGCCTATCAGTTGCTCAAGGATGGTCTGGGGCTCACGGCGGATGAACTCCACGAGGTCTTTGCCGAGTGGAACAAGGGCGAGCTCGACAGCTTCCTGATCGAGATCTCCGCTGAGATCTTCGCCAAGAAAGACGATGACGGCCAGGCTCTGCTCGACAAGATTCTGGATACCGCCGGCCAGAAGGGCACGGGTAAGTGGACCGCGATCGACGCTCTGGACAACGGCATGCCCGTCACACTCATCGGCGAAAGCGTCTTCTCACGCTGCCTCTCCGCGCTGAAGGAAGAGCGCGTCGAAGCTTCGAAGGTGCTGCAGGGCCCTGCGAAGACAGGCAACAGCTCTGACAAGAAAGCCTTCATTGAGAACGTTCGCCGTGCACTCTTCTGCTCGAAGCTGATCAGCTATGCGCAGGGCTACATGCTGCTGCGCGAGGCTGCAAAGGTACAGGGCTGGAACCTCAACATGGGTGGCATCGCACTGATGTGGCGCGGTGGTTGCATCATCCGTTCGGTCTTCCTGGGCAACATCAAGGCCGCCTATGACAAGAATCCGAAGCTCGAAAACCTGCTTCTGGACGATTTCTTCTCGAAGATCCTGAACGAGTATCACGCGTCGTGGCGTAAGGCTCTGGTTCACGCCATCGAGAGCGGCGTTCCGACTCCGGCATTCTCTACGGCGTTGGCCTTCTACGATGGTTACCGGACCGATCGTCTGCCGGCGAACCTGCTGCAGGCCCAGCGTGACTTCTTCGGTGCGCATACCTATGAGCGTGTCGATAAGCCCCGTGGCGAATTCTTCCACACCAACTGGACCGGCCGCGGCGGCCGCGTCTCGTCGAGTACCTACAACGCCTGATCTTCAGGTGTGAATGCAGGAAGGGCGAGGCCGCTGGCCTCGCCCTTTAT
>JAEKKE010000021.1 GCA_019510535.1 Acidobacteriota bacterium | reverse complement strand
ATTGCTGCGGCTTCGCGAGGGCAGGCCGGTCCGCATCAAGGTGACTAATCGCAGCGCGAACCCTGAGATCGTCCACTGGCATGGGCTGTTTCTTCCATCGGCAATGGATGGAGCTATGGAAGAAGGGTCGCCGATGATTGCGCCTGGAGCTTCCCTGGTTTACGAATTCTCTCCCCGCCCATCCGGTTTTCGCTGGTTCCATACGCACACCTTTGCCGGGGGTGACTTTAGCAAGGGGCAATATACCGGCCAGCACGGCTTGTTGCATGTGGATCCCGCCAATGAGCCTGGACAGTTCGATGCCGAGTTTTTCCTCACGCTGCACGATTGGCAGGGCCAACTGCTCGGCAGCGACGATGGCTCCATGAATCCGTCCTACGATATCTCCACCATCAATGGCCGCATGCTGGGCTATGGAGATCCGCTGCAGGTGCGTCAGAATCAGCGCATCAAACTGCAGATTCTGAACTCCAGCCCGACCGAAACACATTGGATCTCCCTTGCCGGACACCGTTTCGAGGTGGTCGCTCTGGATGGAAATCCGGTTCCGAAGCCACAACTCGTGTCGATGTTGCGCCTCGCTCCCGCGGAGCGGGTAACCGCCTTTGTGACGATGGACAATCCAGGCGTATGGATACTGGGTGAGGTTCGCAAGCACGTGCAGGCGGCGGGCATGGGCATTATCGTGGCTTATGCCGGTGCAAATGGAAAGCCGGTATGGCGGCAGCCGCAAACCTTGAGCTGGGACTACACGGTATTCGGTACGCCTGAAGCTAAACAGAACGAAGCAGTCGAGGTGATTCCCCTGGTGTTTTCAGCGAAGTTCAAGGGGCATGGAGCGATGGAAGAAACAGCCCATGCCAGTGGACGATCTCAGGGTTCGCGCTGCGATTGGTCACCTTGATGCGGACCGGCCTGCCCTCGCGAAGCCGCAGCAATGGTCCCGGAACCTGTCCGTTATAGGCGGTTGTCCGGATCGAGTGTTTCGGAGAGAGGTCGACCTTCGTTGTTGCGATTTCCAGGGTGTAGTCCGCGGGCGCATCCGCCGCACGCAGTGCCGTCGCACCAGCCAGCAGGCCGGCCTGCTGCACAAAGCTTCTTCGCGAGATCGTTCCCATTCCTGCCAACCCGACTTTGCGTCTCCTTTCACATACTCAGGTACAACGTACACGTAGTTGACGTTGGAAGGCAGACTTCAGTCGCACATATCGCTGGAGCATTTCCTGGGGTGTAGTGCGGGGCCTGTGCCTCTACACTGCACCCACAGGGAAAATGCTCTACTCGCGACTTGGAACAGGTCCAACCGCCTGGCTGCAAATCCCCGCTGCGGTGCAGGCGCGCACGCCGAAGAAGACGTTGTCCTTTGAAACGGGGAGACGCGTGCTGTTCGCATCCTTACCCGCGAACTGTGTCGCATTCACGACATACTGCCAGTCGTTCACCGTGGTCTCACGCCATACGATCTGGTAGCTCACCGGCTGGGCAAAGCTCTTCGGAGCATCCCATTTCAGAATGGTGTCATTGTCGAGGTTCGACGTGGTCACGCGAACGTTCTGCGGAATGCCCGGTGAATCGGCCAGTGTCGCCAGCGTTGCGATATTCAACCTCGCCACCCTGGCGATGTAATCGAAGTCGTCATACTTCAACAGGTCGCCATACTCTTTGCCATTTTCGACACGTACATGCTGATGTTGGTGGTCGAAGTTTTCGCGCCACTCGGTAAAGCGGACTGACGCAAAACCTGCCTCGCTGAACGACCGATGATCGCCGCCGCGGAGGAAGCGGTCGAGGCGGAGCTCCATCACCGGATGGAAGGTTCCAGGGAAATAGGTTCTTCCTACGGCGAGCACCTGGCGTGCAAGCTGACGCGAGGGTGTTTCGTTTTCAGCGCCAATATTCAGCGTCTGACGGATCTGCTCAATGGGAGCCGAGGGCAGAATGCCCTGCGAGAAGACACGGATTCGCTGTTTGGACTGCAGCTTGTCGCCGGGCGTGGTGTCGCCTCCGACGATGTCATTGTTCAGTACACCTTCAAGCTCCCAGCCTTCCTTGCGGGCGCGTTCTGCGAGATGATGCGATCCATTCAGCCCCTGCTCTTCGCCGGCCACCGTGACAAAGACGAGTGTCGCGGGAAACTTGAGCTTGCTAAGCACGCGTGCTGCTTCCATGGAGACGGCCGTACCGCTGGAGTCATCATTCGCGCCCGGAGCGAAGTCGTGCGTGTTCATCACGTCGGTCTCGCGTGTGTCATAGTGGCCGGTCACCAGGTACATACGCTTTGACGCGACCGGATCGGTTCCCTTCAGGATGGCGACAACGTTGCGCAGCGGCGTGGGCTTGATGATGCGTGGGCGGCTGTTGTTGAAGCCGGCCTGCGGCTGCTCGACGGACTCGTCAAAGGAGATCTCAAGGCACCCGCCGCACTCCTTGCTATAGCTCTCAAACTGCGACTTGATCCAGTCCGCAGCGGCAAGCACACCGGTGCCAGACTTCAGATCGGTCTCGGTAGAGGAGATCGTGGACCGGTTGTTGAACTCCACCAGACGGGTGATGTTGGCTTTGATGCGCTCGGCGGAGACCTGCTTCAGCGTCGCCGTAATCTGGGCATCAACGGCGTCAGCCTTGATGGGCTTGCCCACGGCTTCAAAGTCGAGCTTCACCGCGGCTGCCGGATGCGGCTTCTGTTGTGCAACGAGCAGGCAAGGAAGCGAGAAAACCGTAACCGCCGCAAAGATACTGCGAACCTTCATCATCGAAACGCTCCGTCATGGAAAGTTGAGTTGGCGTGAAAAGCGGCGCCTCGCACCAGGCGAAGCGCCGCACCTGGAAGAAGCAGCATTTAGAAGATGATCTTACCGACGATCTGTAACTGGCGCGAAGAGCCAAGATCGCCAACCGGGAAACGTGTGGACGAGATGGTACCGAAGGTGGTGGAGTTCGCCGAGGTCGTCGGATTTCCGAAGCTCGGATGGTTGAAGATATCGAACGCATCGACGCGAAGCTGGAACTTCACCGCCTCATAGATCGTCGTGTTCTTCTCGATGGAGAAGTCGGTATCTGCAAACCCCGGTCCGCGTAGCGCATTGCGGGCCAGGTTGCCAAATCCGCTCGAAGGAAGCTGGAAGATGCATCCCGCAGTCGCGGTGGTGCAGGTTGCTGGATTGAACCACTGCACGGTCGTCGCACTGGGACGGGTAAGACCGTACTGCACCGGAGCCAGCAGATTGGGATGTAGGACGTTCGCCGTGCCGGTGAAAGTTGAGGTCGTCGTGACGTTCAGGGGATTGCCCGTCTGCCACTGCGAGATGCCCGAAAGCTGCCAGCCCTCGACCAGACGATTGCCCTTGAACGGCAAAGCATAGATGGCGTTCATGGAAATACGGTGCGCCGTGTCATAGTCCGACGGACCGTAGTTCAGGTAAGGCCGGGTTGCATCCTGCAGTACGGTTCCGCTCAGAGAGCCGGTATCCAGCGATTTCGAGTAGTTGTAGTTGAAGTTGAAGTTCAAGCCATTGCGGAAGTTCTTCCGGATAGTCAACCACATGGCGTTGTAGTTCGACATGCCGATGGACGATATCTGCGTGATGTTGACGCCGCTGATGTT
This sequence comes from Acidobacteriota bacterium, assembly GCA_019510535.1. GTDB lineage: Bacteria > Acidobacteriota > Terriglobia > Terriglobales > Acidobacteriaceae > Terriglobus. The sequence goes on along the minus strand of JAEKKE010000021.1, from coordinate 3,444 downwards.
TGCGTTCCGCGAGATCGGACTGTTTGCGGAGATCGCCTGAAACGGACGCACACCCGAGGCATTCGGCTGATTCACATTCAGTGGAGTCCGCAGATGCTTGCCGACGGAACCGTAGTAACCGATCGATCCGACCAGTCCCCACGGGAGCTCCTGCTGCACGTTGAAGTTGAAGGTCTCTGTATAAGCATTACGCAGGTTGCGCTGTACTCCGCTGATGCCGATACCTGCGGCGCCCGCGGAAGCGTACAGACTCGACAGTGGAATCGTGGTGGTTGCGTTGCTGTAGGTCACACGATTGGCAAACGGTGGATTTCCATTCAGTCCGCTTACAACATTGCTCTCCGGCTGGTCAGCCATGTAACCATAGGCTGCGCGCAACACGGTCTTATTGTTGCCGAAGACGTCATACGAGAAACCAACACGGGGCTCATAGTTGTAATTCTGCGTGTAGGGGCTGTTGCCGATGCCATTGGTGCCCACCTGGTAAAGCGAGGTGCTTGGCAGATCGAAGAGCACCAACCGGTTAGCGCCGTCCACTGGTGAACCATTCCATTCAAACCGTAGGCCGAGCTCAGCCGTCAGGGTAGGTGTGATCTTCCACGAGTCCTGAAGGAATCCGCCCACTGCATTGATGTAAATACGACTTGTAGTCTGTGTCGGCGTAATGGTGAAGCTGTTTGCACGGCCGGCCTGGAAGTTCGCCACCGTATTGAAGCCGATGGTGCCCGTGTCTCCTGAGAAGTTTGCGTTGAGGAAGCGGCGAAACTCGCCACCGAACTTAAGCGAATGTTTGCCTACAGTGTAGGTCGCGGTATCGGAGAGAATTCCCAGCGTGTCAAAGCGTCCCTGCGGGAATCCCGAAGGTCCACCGAAGTTAAGGTTCGGGCCAGTGATGGTGATCTGGGGAATTCCAACCGGACCGCTGGTGCCGGTGCTCAGACCCAGAGTTGTCGGATCGGTTGTCACATTGGGGTTGAACGAGATCGAGATGCGGTTGAAGCCGAGACGGAACTCATTCACCAGCCTCGGGCTGAAGATGTGTGTCTCATTCAGCGTGAGAATCTGACGGGTGGCTGCACGATTGTCGCCAAAGCCCGAGATCGTGTTGTTTTGCAGCGTGGGTTCAGTACGGTTGTCCTTCTGAATTGCGTAGAAACCGTGCACCGTATCGGAGGGGCTGAAGACGTGGCTGAGGTCCAGCGTGCCCTGGTCGGTTCTGACAGGTCCGGCGGCAATACCGAGATAGCGACTGCCGGTGCTGTCATTGGCGCGCGGAATCAAAGCCAGCAGCTTCTGTGCCACAGGGTCAGTGACACCGGCACGCTGCGCATCGGTCAGCACACCGCTATTGATGGTCAAGCCCTGTGCCTGGCGCAGACCTTCGTAACTGGCGAAAAAGAAGGTGTGCTCTTTCCAGATAGGACCGCCCAGCGCGCCTCCAAAGTTGTGGCGCTTGAGTGGAGCAATTCGCTGCCCCTTGGGGTTGAAGTAGTTGCGCGCATCCAGCGCCTCATTGCGCAGATACTCGAAGGCTTCACCGTGAAACTGGTTCGTTCCCGAGCGCGTGCTGACGTTGACAACGGAACCGGACGAGCGACCGTACTCCGCCGAAAAGGTCTGGTTATTGATCTTGAACTCTGAGGTTGTGTTGATCGACGGCTGGAACGTGATCTGGTTCTGCACCATATCGTTCAGATTGACGCCGTTGATCTGGAAGTTGACCGAGTCTTCGCGGTTGCCGGCGGTAACAAACGAGTTGGCGCCCAGACCGCGGCTCGGCGTCGTAAGGCTGCCGGCAGCCGGAGCGGTTACGCCACCAGGCGTCAGCACCGTCAGGTCGAGGAAGTGACGGCCATTAAGCGGAACCTCCTGCACCGTCTGACGGTCGATGACCTGACCGACGGTGATCGATTCCGAGTCGATGAGCGGAGCGCTGGAATCCACCTGTACGCTCTCACCCGTTGACGCCACTGACATCGGCACATCGATGTTGGTCTTCGCATCGACCTGCAGAGTCAGCTTCTCAACGGTGTAGGAGCCGAAGCCATTTGCAGTTACCTTGACGGTGTAATCCCCCGGCGGCAGCGAAGGAACAACAAACTGCCCTGCGCTGTCAGAGGTGATGGTACGTTCGACGCCCGTGCCAAGATTGTGAACGGAGATCTGCGCACCCTGCAGTACGGCGCCGGACGAGTCCTTCACAGTACCTGAAAGTGTTGCGGTGGATTGCGCCTTTGCGGCAGTCACTGCCAGCATAACGGCGATGACCATGGTCAATAGCTTTCTCATGAACGACCTCCAAACGAACTACCTGGACCTCCGGAAGATAGAGCTATGCGCTGCAGCCTTGCTTTCCAGAGACCGTGCCTCCGGAGATCTGCGCCTCTGACGAGGCATCATCTCCGGGTCATAAATTTTGGGTAAATAATGGGACCGCTTAGCGACGTAATATATCAGATACCAAACGAAATCCCCATAGCCTAAGGACGGTATGCGTCTAAGATTCCTGTCATTTGTTTGTCTCCTCGGCGGTACGGCTGCGATCTCTGCTCAAAATGCCGGCCCCGCCGGCACCCTCAAGTCATTGACAGATACGGTTGCAGTCAGCGGTTATGAGACCGAGCTCTCTCACCGCATCGAACAGCGCCTCGCCGCGTTCCATCCGCAACGGGACAACATGGGGAACGTCCTCGTCACCTTCGGCTCTGGAGCTCCGCATCGGCTTCTGGTCGCTCCCATCGACGAGCCGGGATACGTCGTCAGCCATATCGAGGACGACGGCTATCTGCGCGTTACCCGTCTTCCACAGACGGGGCTGCCGCCGCACTACAACGAGATGCAGAATGCCCAGCCGATGGTGATCACCACGCGCAAAGGCGAGCAGCGGCCTGCCATCGTCGCCGGACTTTCCATTCATCTCACGCCGGGACGCGCCTCCGTTCCTGACCCGGACGATATCGACAACTTTTACGTTGATCTGGGTGCGAGCTCGCGCACGGAGGTGCTGGCCAGCGGAGTCGATCTGCTGAGCCCCCTTGCTGCCGAGCGCTCCCTCGCTGTCCTAGGAACTCATACCTACTCCGGCACGGCTGTCGGCGACCGCTTCGGCGCCGCCCTCCTGCTGGCGGCCGCCGACGCGCTTGGTCACAGCTCCCCGAATGGCACCGTGACCCTTGCCTTCGTGACTCAGCAGTGGACCGGTTCACGCGGCTTGGCGCGGGTGCTGCAGCAGACTCACCCGGATGAGCTGCTTTATCTTGGCCGCACGCTACGGCCGGTACGCACGGCCGCAGAGCGCAATGAGCCTCTTCCGCCATCACCGAAACCAGGCACGGGAGCTGTGCTGACACTCTCCGGTTCCTCAAAGTCCGGTGACTGGCTTAACGCCGCATCGCTGCAGCAGGCACAGGGTGCGCCGTTCGTCACACGAGGCTATGGCCCGGC
>JAEKKE010000557.1 GCA_019510535.1 Acidobacteriota bacterium | reverse complement strand
GGTAGGCAGCGCCAGTGTGCGTACCACCGAGACCAGGATGCGGAAGAACTTCATCGGCCGCACTCGCAGCAGCAGGGCAGAGAGCACCGTTGCCGTCATACAGGAGGTGCCGGAGGCGGAGAACCAGTTCAGGTTGAAGACTGCAGGATACGGCGCAGCCTTGGCTACCAGCGGCGGCATACGCAGCACCATGTTGTGCAGGTAGGGCCAGGGGATCAGGATGCTGCCGCGGTTAAGCAGCTTCTGGAAGGGCTGATAGCCCCAGAGCAGAACGCAGAGCACCAGCAGGCCGTAGGGCATCCAGGCAACGAAGATCTGGCCGGCGGTGTAGCCGTTTGTTGTTGTCGTATCCGTAATGTCGCCGGGGTGCAGATAGGAGGTGTCTTGCCCTTTGCGGCGGAAGCGAATCACAGCGACGAGGGCAGCGATCGCGGTGAGTGAGGCGAGGATGTCGGTAAGCTGCGGCCCGATGTAGTGCGAGACGCTCCATTGCACTGACGCGAAGGCGGCTCCGCCGACCAGGCATGGCAGCCAGACTCCTGCAAAACCAGTGCGGCCCCACATGGCGAGGATCAGGTAAGCGGGAAGAATGAAGGAGACCGGCGCGCAGAAGCTGCCGACGGCTCCGCTGAGTTTGTCGAGTGGCAGGCCGGTGATGCCGGCGAGCGTGACCACTGGTATGCCAATCGATCCAAAGGCGACGGGGCCTGTGTTGGCCAGCAGGCAGATGGCGGCGGCGGTAAAGGCGGAGAAGCCGAGACCGGTCAGCATGGTGGCCGCAATCGCTACCGGAGCGCCGAAGCCGGCAGCGCCTTCGAGAAACGCTCCGAAGGCAAAGGCGATGAGCAACGCCTGCAGCCGAAGATCAGGCGTAAGGCGGCTGACGGAATCCTTGATGATCTCGAACTTGCCGGTGGATTCGGTAATGCGGAAGAGGGCAATCGCCCAGAAGATGATCCACGAGATGGGGAAGAGGCCGAAGGCCGCTCCGTGTGCCGCAGCGCTGATGGCCTGCAACGCGGGCATGTGATATCCGCCAATGGCCAGCACAAAGGTGACAGCCAATCCCGACAGGCCCGCCATCCAGGATGGTTTGCGCAGAACGCCCAATAGAAGCAACAGGGTAAAGATCGGTAGAGCGGCGAGGGCAGCCGACCAGCCGAGTCCCAGGTGATAGAGCAGATAGTCCTGCGGCCACGGCATTCGAGTGTCGGCTCACGAAGTGGAGTATGGAACGCTTCCGCGCCATGGTACGGGGAGGCGTTTGGAGTGGTCAAACCGATGGTGCCACAAAACTGGGTGCCCCACATACGCGAAGCTTATGTGGGTTGTTCGAGCGAAGCTCGAATCGTCTTTTTTGGTTTGTCATTTCGTAGCGCCGGGATTCCCGACCAGCTTGCTGGTTGGGGTGGTCGACCAGAGGGAGCGGAGAAATCTGCTTCTCGACCGAAGTCCCGGTGGCGGGGCCGATAAAGCAGGTCCTTCACTATGTTCAGGATGACAAACAAAAGCGGTTCGCGCGTAGCGCGAATGCCCAGGTCCCCGAGGGACCTGGGGCACCCGGTGTCCTTCTTAAACAAAAAAGCGGATGTGCTGGTTACCAGCACATCCGCTTCGTGTTTCAGGATTGTTGTTAGAACGTGACCTTCAGACCGCCCTGCATCACGCGCGGCTTGACCGGTCCGGTTCCCGTAATCCGTCCGTAGGTGCCGCTGGACGGATTGGCATCGGGTTGGCCGAAGGTGACGCGGTTGAAGGCGTTGAAGAGCTCCCAGCGGAACTGGATCTTGTACCGCTCCTGGATTGTCCAGTTCTTCAT
>JAEKKE010000020.1 GCA_019510535.1 Acidobacteriota bacterium | reverse complement strand
TCAGCCATCACTGGGAGAGCCCTACATCTCAACCGGCAGCCTGTATCTGTGCCTGGAGGCCTTTCTGCCACTCGGCCTGCCCGCAGATGCGCCGTTCTGGAAGGATGCTCCCGCGGACTGGACGGCACGGAAAGTTTGGGCCGGGCAGGATCTGCCGAATGATCATGCGGTGGATATCTAGGGGACGATGGATTGTCTCCAGAGATGCTTTACAGATCGAGACAGGAGAAGAAGGCCACGAACCTCACAACGGTAGACCCCGCCGCTGCAGTCCATCCCATTTCGCACCATAGGTGCGAAATGGTTGCGCTGTGCGCAACGGTTTAGGCCCTCTACCGCACAATCGGCTTCGATACAGCCTCTTCCGCTGCGGTGGGAAGGGGTTTGTCAGCCTTTGAGAGCAGCAGTGAAACCTGCCAGAGCTGGGTGTCGTTCAACAGCTTCTGATACGAGGGCATGCCTGTCAGCCGGATGCCGTTCTTCACCCGCCAGTAGGTCATACCCGGCTCGTCGTCGCTGACACCCACCACGCCGTTCTTGTGCTTCTCCCAGAGCTGCGGTGTCTGAGGAAACATCGATGCACCGAACGCCGATGGGTGCCCCTTCAGACCGTGGCAGGAAGCACACTGCTCGCGATAGATGTTTGCCCCGGCGACCAGGTTCTCATCGCTTGCAGGAATCGCCGGCTGCTTCGGCATCTCCGCTTCAATGCGCGCATGCAGGGGCATCCGGACAACCTGCTTTTCAAAGGGAAACGCATCATCGGCAACGGCGACCGGAGGACGTCCGAAGGCGAAGTACACGTAAGCGAGTGCAGGCAGCACGAGAAGGCCGGCTACGATTCCGAGAATGAAAACGAGGGCGGAGCGCATATAGGAAGCTAGCTTGCGAAAGAAAGCTTAACTGATCCTGAACTTGTAAATCGAACCGCCGCTTCCGCTCCTGGCGTTGTGGGCGTATTTCCGGTCCATGAACCCGTCGTGATCCACTGCCCGGCACGGACGCCGCCGGTGCGCTTCGCTCCTTCATTGACTACCCACGAGAGCAGACGCATCAGGTCCGTGCCGCCAGGGTTCGATCCTGTACGCTCGACGCGGATCACACCATCCACCGCCAGTTCGACCGATTCCTGAGCCCAGTCAACGCTCTGCCAGTTCTCGATCGCCGGCCCGTGTACAAAGGCGCCGTGGAACTGCATGTCCGCAGAGACGGCGAGACGAGGCTGCTTTCCAGGCTCGGTATAGGCCGACTCCAGCACCTCGATGATGGCGTGCGCGGACGAAATCGCCGCAGCAATCTCTTCGCTCGTATAACGCTCCGCCCGCGCCGGGAGATCTTTGGCGAAGCGGAAGGCGATCTCTCCCTCGAGGATCCGCAGGCGATGCATCGGATTGACGAGGGTCGATCCGGATGCGGCCATCCAGATAAGCGGCATGGGAGCAAAGAACGGCTCGGCATCCGGGGAGGCCGCGCCTACCTTGTAGCCGCCGACATCTCCGTAGGCCGCCATCATCTCGTCCTGCACAAAGTACGCTTCCTCCATGGAGGACGGAACAAGATGCTCCGGCAGCGCATCGATCGTCTTGCCTGTGCGGCGTGCATCCAGCAGCAGGTCGGCCAGTGAACGAAGGTGCGACTCGCGCTCCGCGGGGAGGGTATTCTGCGACATAGGGTCTCTTCTCCTGAACTATTGCTTTGCGCTCCTGAATTACTGTTTCGCGGGAGGTTTCAGACCTAGTTCCCGCATCACCATCTGCAAGTCTTTCCAGGCTTCGCCCTTCATGCGGGGATCGCGCAGCAGAAAGGCTGGGTGATAGGTCACCGCGACCTTGGCTCCGCGCGCGCTGTGCCATGTGCCACGCAGCCCCGCCAGCGCCTGCTTCCGACCCAGCAGATATGTTGCCGCCGTGGAGCCGAGAGCCACAATCACCTTCGGCTGCACCACATCGATCTGCTTAATCAGGAACTGTGAGCACGTAGTGGCTTCCACGTACTCCGGCGTACGGTTCGCCGGCGGACGGCACTTCACGATATTGGCGATATAGACCTGCTCCCGCTTGACGCCCATCGCGGTGATCATGTTGTCGAGCAGCTGCCCGGCCTTGCCCACAAAGGGCAGTCCCTGTGCATCTTCATCCGCTCCGGGGCCTTCCCCTACGAACATGAGGGTGGCATTCGGGTCGCCATCGGCGAAGACGATCTTGCGGCGTCCGCCATAGGCAAGCGGGCAGCGGGTGCAGTCGCCGATCTCATCCTGGATCAGCTTCATCGCGGCCGGGCGATCGGCGGCGGGAACCGCCGTCGTCGGCAAAGGAACAAGTTCATCAAAGGAATACAGCTTGGGAATGGGAGGCTCTCTCAGCTCCGGCGGCAGCATCTGCGCCGGTTGTGGCTCGCGGTCATCGATCTCCGGCGCAGACACCGCCGTCACCGGGACCGGTGTTGGTACGGGAGCGGGAGGCACAGGCGGCTCGATAACCGCAGAGGCATGTTGCGCCTGCGGAGCCGGCTCGCTCCAGCGATAGAACTCATGTACGCCAAGGTCGCGGAAGTACGCGACATAGGCCCGCAGCCGCGCGGCGGCCTCAGGCGTGTAACTCATACAACGATCTTAGAGCGTTTTCCCTGTTGCTGGGTACCCTGTGAGGGGCGTGCAGCGGCGTTTTCATTGCGGAAAACGCCCATAGGTGCGGAAGCCCTAGACCTACAGAGAAAATGCTCTAAAGCACAGACTCGATGTCGGGCTTCAACTCGGTTTTGGGAACGACAAACTTTACCTGCCCGGAGAGAATCTCGTCCTGGGCAACACGGCATGCCTTCATCGATTTGGACGCGATCAAAGGGGTGGCACCCGACTGCAGTTGACGTGCACGCCGCGCCGCGCCTTTGACCAGGCTGTACTTGTTGACGAGCTTTGGATCCATTGCTTGCCTCCGTATGCAAGCAATGTACCCGCTCGCATCGGCGTCGCCAAGCATGAATTTACGTTGTGGATATTCGAGGTCGAATTCGGGAATTAAAGTACGAGAGGCGAACTATTCCCTGACAAAGCTGCGAAGAGCGTTCGTCAACCGCTCCGACATCGTCGAGGTGCGGCACGACTGTGCCAGTTCACGCAGATAACGTCCTTCTTCCCCGCGCTCGGTCATAACGACCGCTTTTAGCTCCGTCACCGCCTGATCCAGAACATCATTCACCACGGCGTACTTGTACTTCTCCATGAACTGCAGTTCGTTCCGTGCCTCGGTCAGACGTCGCTGAATCACCGTCTCGTCGCTCATGTTCTCGGCCAGCGACCGGTTGCGCAGCCGCATCTCCAGCACCTGTGGGCTTGGAGGCAGTATAAAGATGGAGACCGCGTCGGACATCTTCTGCATCACCTGCATCGCGCCCTGCACGTCGATATCGAGTAGCAGGTCGTGGTTGTGCTGCCGGGCCTGGTCCAGCGCCGAGCGCGCCGTTCCGTAGTAGTTGCCGAAGACCTCGGCCCACTCCAGGAACTCATCGCGGGCGATCATCGCCTCAAAGTTCTCGCGTGTCGTGAAGTGGTACGCCTCGCCGTCCACCTCGGAACCGCGGGGTGGGCGGGTGGTGTAGGAGACCGAAAATTCAAGCCCGGCTACAAGCGAACGAACACCGGCCACAAGAGTCGACTTACCCGAGCCAGAAGGCGCGGAGATGATGAAGAGAATGCCTGCCATCAGAAGGAATGTTTCTTTTGGAAAGTGTACATAACACGTTGCCTTCTATATTTCGCAAGGAAACAAGTTGGTGGAAAAGCAGATTTCTCCGTTCCCTACGCTCGCTCCGAAAAGACAAAACAGGAGTACCCGCTATCCCAACTAGCAACCAGCAACCAGGAACTGGCAACTGGGCGGCACAGCCGCCCTATTCCAGGTTCTGCACTTGTTCCCTTGCCTTTTCGATCACCGTCTTGAGCTCCAGGCCAAGCTCGGTGATCCTGAGACCATTTGCCGTATTGGCTCCGCTGGTCTTGGAGAGCAGCGTATTTGACTCCCGGTTCAGCTCCTGCAGCAGGAAGTCGAGCTTCTTCCCCAACTCTCCACCGGCGGCGAGCAGGCCGCGGAAGTGGTCGACATGGGTCTTCAACCGGACGATCTCTTCTTCAACGTCACTGCGTTCGGCCATCACCGCAGCCTCGGAGAGCAAGCGCTCTTCGCTGATGCCGGCGCCTTCGGTCAGTTCTGCAATCCGGGTCCGGATACGCTCATAGTAGCTGGCGCGCACGTCGCCCCGCAGCGTATCGACTTCGTCTGCAACGGCCCCGATACGCACCATGCAGGCATCGAGCTCGGCCACGAGCGCCGCACCTTCCTGGGCCCGCATTGCCCGCAGCGAGGCGATCAGCGGTTCTACTTCCTGCAGCACCGCCGCCTCAATCTGCTCCGGCTTCAGCTCAGAATCTTCACCATCCGAGCTGAAGACACCAGGCATGCGCAGAATGCTGGAGAGATCTGGATCCCCGGCAAGGTTATTCTCCTCCGCCGCACGACGGTACGCTTCAACATAAGCAGCCACAACGGAGCGATCGTACTGCAGCGTACGCTGGCGTTGGCGATCCAGCTGCAGCGTTACCTCGACGTGGCCACGGCGTAACTGCTCCTTCAGCAGTTTGCGAAGCTGCATCTCCAACGCATCGCAACCGGCTGGAAGGCGCATATGTAGATCGAGGAAACGGTGGTTGACGCTCTTCAGCGAGAGCGTAAATCCCACGCCCTCAGCCACACTGCCTTGAATGCGGGCAAAGCCCGTCATCGAATATGCAAGACTCATGCGGTCCCTTCTGCAACAGTTTCAACAGCCCGGTCGGTGACGAACTGCAAGTCATACAGCCGCTTGTAGGTGCCGGAGAGCTGTAGCAGCTCCTCGTGCGACCCCATCTCGGTAATCTGCCCGTGTTCAATGATGACGATGCGGTCGGCTCGGCGAACCGTGCTCAGCCGATGCGCGATGACAAATACTGTACGTCCCTGCATCAGATTGGCCAGCGCGGCCTGCACCAGAGCCTCGCTTTCCGTATCCAGCGCCGAGGTTGCCTCGTCCAGAATCAGGATGGGCGCATTCTTCAGCAAAGCTCGCGCAATCGCCAGCCGCTGGCGTTCCCCACCGGAGAGACGCGCCCCCTTTTCGCCGATCATGGTGTCGTAGCTGTTCGGCAAGCGCTCAATGAAGTCGTGCGCCAGAGCCGCCTTCGCAGCCGCCTGTACCCGGGCTAACGGGACATCGGGCTGGCCATATGCGATATTGTTGCGCACCGTGTCATTGAACAGAACGGTCTCCTGCGTCACCTTGCCGATCAGCTTGCGCAGCGATGCAATGGTTAAGTCGCGCAGATCATGACCATCAAACGTGATTGCTCCTTCAGTCACATCGAAGAAGCGCGGAATCAGGTTCACGAGCGTCGACTTGCCGGCGCCGCTGGGACCGACAAAGGCGATCACTTCGCCGCGCTTTACATCCAGATTGATGTCGCGCAGCACCTGCTTCTGTTCATGGTCGACCTCGTACGCAAAACCGACATGTTCGAACCGGATCTCGTTCTGGAAGCCCGGCAGGGGAAGTGCCTTCTTCTTCTCGATCACATCATCCTGTGCGTCCATAAAGCGGAAGATCTCTTCACTGGCGCCGAGAGCCTGCTGGAAGCTGTTGTAGAACATGGCGCACTTCCGCACCGGGTCATAGAGCGTAAAGACTGCGATCAGGAACGCGATAAACGAACCGGCGGTCATCTCGTGTGCGCGAATTCGGTCACGCCCCAACAGAAGCAAGAGAGCAATCGCCACCGACCCGATGGCGTCCATCAAGGGAGAGCTGATCGCCTGCACGCTGACGCTCTTCAGGTTGGCGCGGAAGAGACGGCGCGCCGCTGTGCGGAAGCGGTCCATCTCCCATAGCTCCATGCCGAAGGCCTTCACGATGCGGTTGCCGGTGATGGTCTCGTGCAGGATGTTCTGAATCTCAGCCAGCTTGTCCTGACCCTTGCGAGTGGTGGTACGGACGCTACGTCCGATGCGCCGCGCCGACGAGATGACCACCAGCACAAACAGCAGCAGTATCCAGCTCAGTTTGCCGCCCATCAGAACGACCACGACGGCGGTCCACAGCAGGGTGAAGAACTGCTGCATCAGTTCACTCAACACCGCCGACATCGCTACCTGCACCCTCTCGATATCGTTGATCAGTGTGGAGAGCAACGTTCCTGTCGTGTGCCGCTGGAAAAACGCGACCGAGCGCCGCAGCACGGCGTTATACAGATCGTTGCGAAGATCGGTGATCATGCCGAAGCCGGCATAGTTCACCAGGTACGTTCCCACGTAGTCGCAGATGCTCTTCAGGAGTGCCGAGCAAACCAGCGCGTAGGCGATTACCGTCCAGGCGTTGTGAAAATGGCTGGGAACAAGCCACTGCAGATTAAGCGAGATATTCCGGTGGGGAATGGGGATATTCAGTACGTTAGGGGACGGAGCATCGGGCGCCAGAACATTGTCGAAGATCGGCTTGACCAGAAGAATGCGGAAGGCCGCCATTGCCCCCACGATCGCCATCAGCACGACCGAGATCAGCGAGTAAAGCAGATACGGCCGCGCGTACAGCAGCAGCCTCCAGAGGCGCCTCAAATGCGCACCCCCAGACCGAAGTTGGTGATGGGAGACATCCGTCTTATTCTAATCAGCCCGCAAGGGGCTTGCCCGCTGCCGGTCAACGCGGCATATCCCTGTGGCCGCTCTTGACGCGATAGCCCTCGGCCTCCAGCCGTTTCTTCATCTCTTCGGCGATTGCGACCGAGCGGTGCTGGCCACCGGTACATCCAAAGGCGATGGTCAGGTAGCTCTTGCCTTCCTTGACGTAGAACGGCAGCAGAAACTTCATCAGATCGGTGGTCTTGTCCAGGAACTTCTTCGTCTGAGGGAAGCGTTTCACATAGCGCGCCACCTTCGGGTTCAGCCCGGTTTCCTTGCGGAACTCGGGGATGAAGTGCGGATTCGGCAGGAAACGCACATCGAAGACAAGGTCAGCCTCCGGGGGCACACCATTC
>JAEKKE010000586.1 GCA_019510535.1 Acidobacteriota bacterium | reverse complement strand
GCTGCGCCAACGGATATTGCATCGCAGACAAGCTCGATTGCCGCCTTGCGCGCTGGATTCAAGACACCTCCCCCCCAGGCGCGACTGCGCTGCTACTGGTGGTGGCTGAATGGCAACACCGATAAGGTCACCATTACGCACGACCTGGAGGAGATGAAGGCCAAAGGATTTGGCGGAGCATTGCTGGTAGATGCCGGTGGAGCGACGCAGAACGGTCACGCCCCCGTTCCAGCCGGACCGAAGTTCGGTTCAGCCGCATGGGTTGCGCTCTATACGCATGCGTTGCGCGAGGCCGACAGACTGGGACTTGAGATCACGCTGAACATTATGAGCGGCTGGAACCTGGGCGGGCCGACCGTGACGCCGGAAGACGCCTCGAAAGCACTGACCTTCGCCACAACGGTAGTGAAGGGTGGGTCAGCACAGGAGATGGACGTTCCGCAACCACAGCATGTGCAGGGAATGTTCTATCGCCAGATTGCCATCCTGGCATATCCGCTTCACCATGGCCAGGCAAAGGCTCCTCAGCTGAAGGACGGCCAGGGAGACCACCATACGGCAGCGGAACAGCACGTAGCCGATGGGTATTCCATCGCTATCCGGTTTCGCGCAGCCGCGGCGGAGAGCGGCTTCAGCATGAATGACAGCTCGGCGATGTTGAATGACGGACTAGACACGACCTTTCGCGATGAGAAGGGATATGCCGACGCCTCTTTGGCCGAGGTGCGGCGGCTGCAACCTGCGGCCGATGGAAAGCTGCATCTCGATCTTCCGGCGGGCGAGTGGGAGATCTTCACCGTGGGATACACGAACACCGGGGCCCAGGTCTCAACCTCGAGCGACACATGGAAAGGCCTGGCGATCGATCACATGAGCCGCACTGCCTTTCAACACTATTGGGAGGCGAATGTAGATCCGCTGCTCATCGCGGCGAAGCCCTTTCACAGCTTGAAGTACCTGGCGACGGATAGCTGGGAGTTAGGTGGAACGAACTGGACGGATGGATTCGACAAAGAGTTCCGGCGCCGCCGGGGGTATGATCCGATTCCATATCTGCCGGTACTCACCGGTCGGATTCTGGGAGATCGTTCAGTAACGACGCGCTTTCTTACAGATTTGCGGCGCACAGTGGGCGATCTGATCGTGGCGAATCATTATGACGTCTTCGCGCAGATGGCCGGACAACATGGCCTGGGAGTGCAGGCGGAGGAGCGTTTCTTCACCAAGCAGGCAGCGTCAGCAGCAAATATCTACGGCCAGCATTACGTAGCGCAGGAGGGTGAGACCTCCATCGGACCGCAGTGGTCAGAGTCTCTGGCAACGGATCTGAAGCCCAGCTTCGATATGGCGATCACCGAGGGGATGAATCGGCTTGTGTGGCACGAGTTCACCTCGAGTCCAGTGGAGTCTGGCGTGCCAGGGCAAGAGTACTTTGCAGGAACCCACCTCAACCCGAAGGTGACGTGGTGGAACGACGGTGGACCATTCTTCAGCTATCTGAATCGTGTTCAGTTCCTGATGCAGCAGGGCACGGCGGTGAACGACGTTCTGTACTTTTATGGCGACCATATTCCGAACTTCGTGCGCCTGAAGGCGGACGACCCGGCGCATGTTCTGCCTGGATACGACTATGACGTCACCAACGAAGACGCGCTGCTGCGCACGATCCACATTGCGGGACATGAGCTGGTGGGACCAAGCGGTGTGCACTGGCGTGCCCTGGTGCTGCCACGCACGCGGAGGATCTCACTTGCGGCATTGCAGATGATCGAGCGCTATCTGCGCGCAGGAGGGACCGTGATCTCCCTGCCGCCGGTATCGAGTACGGGCAATCTGTCTGATGTGCACAAGAAAAAGCTTGATGAGCTAATTGCACAGATATGGAAGGGATGCGAAGTGGGACAGTCCCATCGGTATGGAGCGGGAACGGTCTTCTGTACGGACAACGCGCATGAGGCTTTACAGCGGATGAGCGTACCTGCCGACGTCACGATCACTTCGGGTGATGTGCGCCTTGCGCCCGTGAGCACGGATAGCGTCGATGCCATTCATCGGCAGGTCGCGGGGACACAGATCTACTATTTGCGCAGCAGCTACGCGACAGAGAAGAGCTTCACGATTGCTTTGCGTGCCACAGGTGACGCCGAGATCTGGGACCCGGTAACGGGTTTTATGCATCGCGCTCGGACTGCGGCTATGCCCGATGGACGCAGTAGGGTTTCCGTCACGCTGCCGGCGTATGGTTCTGCTGCGATTATCTTTCTGCAGCACAGTGCATTAGGCGATCTTCCACAACTGGTACACACTGAACCGGTGAAGGCAAAGTGGTTGCTGGCTATTCCGGGACAAGAGTCTGTGCGGCTCACAGAGCTGAAGAGTTGGACAGAGATTGATAGCACTAAGTATTTCTCCGGAACAGGGGTGTACAGCACCAACCTCACAACACCGAAGCTCTCCGCGGGCGAGACCGCTTGCCTGCGCTTCGAAGGGGTGCACGAAATCGCGCGGGTTACGTTTGCGGGCGAACCAGTGGCGACCGCGTGGGCAGCGCCTTATGAGGTGTGTCTAAGTGGACCGCTGCCCGAGAGCGGCATCCTCGAAGTGGCGGTGACGAACCTGTGGCACAACCGTCGTGTTGGCGATGCTGTTGATCCTGCAACAAGGCAGACGAAGAGCAATATTGCGTTGCCTTCGCCGCATGAGCCTCTGCTGCCTTCGGGGCTTACAGGAGGGGTGGAGTGGCGTATTTATCGGGGACAGCCATGATGAGCGATGCTTAAAGGCCGGCCCCATGCCCCCACGGACATGGGGCCGCCAGTGTATGGTCTAAACCGAATTTGTTGGATACGCCCTAGCTGCCATGCAGGCTATGCAGAAAGCCGAGTACCACCTCATTGAACTGTTCGGGGCGCTGGAGCGGGGCGAAGTGGGTGACACCTTCGAGCAGGACCAGCCTGGCGTTGGGGATAGACCGGGCGAGGTGTTCTGCGTGCTCTGTGCGGATGAACTCGTCGGAACGGCTCTGCGCGAT
>JAEKKE010000585.1 GCA_019510535.1 Acidobacteriota bacterium | reverse complement strand
CTGATCTATCTCCCGGAACGTGTTTTCGATCTCCAGTCCTTCTTCCGGGACGTCAAGACCATGATGGACCGGCATGGCCGCTGCGTGGTGGCGGTATCGGAAGGGATTGCCGACGCGCGAGGCACGGCCGTCGCTGCCGGCCTGGCGGTCCGTGAGAGAGACGCCCACGGCAATGTCGAGTTGGGCGGGGGCGCCCTGGCCGACTATCTGGGCAAGGCCGTCAAGGACACTTTGGGCTTCAAGCGGGTCCGCGGCGACACCTTCGGCTATCTCCAGCGCAGCTTTGCCGGCTGCGTCTCCGATGTCGACCAGCGGGAGGCGCGGCAGGCCGGCGAAAAGGCGGTGCAATTCGCGTTCGGGGAAAATCGCGACGGTTCTGTCACCCTCCATCGCACCCCGGCCGGCGCTTATTCCGCCACCTATGAATTCAGCCCCCTCGAAGAATTGGCCGGCAAGACGCGAACCATGCCGGACGCCTTCATCGCCGGGGCCGGCAACGATGTGACGGAGGCGTTTGGCGATTATCTCAAACCCTTGCTGGGCGGCGGACTGCCGAAAATCCAGCGTCTTCAGCGCCATCCCGTTCCAAAGATTGTCGCCGCGGACTGAAAGGCAAATCGGACCGGGAAAATAAACGTCTTCTTCGAGGGGGCCTGCAATGAAATCTCGCAAAACCGCTTTGGGATTGTGCGCCAATCTTCTGTTGATCGGGGTTCTGTGGACCTGTCTTCCGTATGCCGGCGCCCAGGCGCAACAATCTGCGCCCTACCCGGTGGTCCAGGGCAAATACTACAAATTCGAGAAGATCGCCGAGGGTGTCTATTACGCCTCTCCCGGCTTCAACGGCACCAGCTTTCCCTTCGGCAGCAATCCTTTCTTCGGCGCCAATCTTGTCGTGATCGTCAATAAGGATGACGTCCTGCTTGTCGACAGCGCCACCACGCCCCGCGCCGCCCGCGCTCTGCTGGCGGACATAAAGCTGCTGACCGACAAACCCGTCCGCACAGTTGTCAACACCCACTGGCACTATGATCACACCGACGGCAATTCGGTCTTCGGGCCGGAGGTCCAGATTATCGCACATGAATATGTGCGGCAGGCGATCGAGAAATTCGACATCCTGCATAACGAGCCGTTCCGCAGCTCGACGCGCAACGCGCCCCAGGCAATGATCGACCGCTTCAAGAAACAGATTGCGGCCGAGAAAGATCCCGGCCAGAAGGCCGCTCTGGAAAAGAAGCTCGCCGATACCCAGGCCGCGGCCAAGGAGTTTGTGCAGGACATCAAGGAGATCAAACCCACGCCGCCCAACGTCACTTACAAGGACAAGCTCGTCCTTTATCGCGGCGGCCGCGAGATCGATCTTCTGTTCCTGGGCCGCGGCCATACCGGCGGCGACACCGTGGTCTTCCTGCCCAAGGAGAAAATCGTCTGCACCGGCGATCTGATGGAAAGCCGCATCGCCTTCATGGGCAGCGCGTTTTTCGACGAGTGGCTGACGACGCTGGACGCGCTCAAACGGCTGGACTTTGCCGTCGACTTGCCCGGCCATGGCGCGCCCTTCAAGGACAAGAGCCTTATCACCGCGTTCCAATCTTACATTACCGACATCCTGGCCCAGGCGGCCAAGCTGCGTGCGCAAGGGGTTTCCGCCGATGACGCCGCCAAGCGGGTGGATCTGAGATCCCATGCCAAGGATTTTCCGGACATCGAGACGATAGGCGCGGAAGTCCGCGGCGTTCGCCGGATTTATGCCTGGATGGATGAACGCGGACCAAAAAATAAGTAATAAAAACCTGCGCAATTTCGCCATATTCGAGCCCGGT
>JAEKKE010000019.1 GCA_019510535.1 Acidobacteriota bacterium | reverse complement strand
CAGCACGTAGATCGAGTGCAGCTCGTTGTCGAAGAAAGGACCGTAGTCCTTCATGTCGTCCATATACGGCATGGCCGCCATCTCTGCCGAGACGGAGCGCATCTTCGCGGTCAGAGTGCCGGCTTTCTCGTCCTCGCCCGTCTGCAGCCAGGCATAGATCAGGAACTCGTCAGCGTGCATCTGGTGCGCGGCGCCGGTCTGGTGTGCCTTCTCCGCCTGTTCCGATGCCGCCATCGAAGCGAGGTTGGAGGAGATATCTTCCTGCCACATGCCAAGGCGGGAGAAGATGTGTCCGGGCATGTGCAGGGCGTGGGCCGATGATGGTGCGATAGAGGCATAGACGCGGGCCGCCTGCAGTCCCTGGGGAGCAAGCGCCGGTGTATCGCAGGTATGCACGATGTAGTGCGCCAGGCCGGGGTGATTGGGATGTGCCGCAAAGAGCGGCTGCAGGATGGCGAGCGCCTTCCGCGGATGCTCCAGGCTGGCTTCGTTTGCGGGCGCGGCGGCAAGGATGGCTAAAGCATCAAAGGCCGCGACTTCAACATCGTTGGGAAAGGCGGCGTGCAGCGCATCCATCGCACGTTCGTAGTCGGCGGTGCGCTGCTCGTAGACCGCGGTCTCCGGTTTGTATAAGGTGCTGAGAGCATCGATGTAGCCATGTTCCAGCGTCGTGGCGTTGCCGCCCAGGGCGCGGGCTTTGGTCATCTCGTCGGCGCCGATCTTCAGCGCCTGTGCATCAGGACGCTCCCACAGTGGCCGGAACTGCGTCATGGCAATGCCCCAGTGAGCCATCGCACACGTAGAGTCGGCTTTAGCAATCGCTTCGAACTGCTGTTGCGCCTCGGTGTATCCGAAGGAGTGCAGCAGGGCTACGCCGCGCTCCATGGGTTTTTGCGATATTGCGGCGCAGCTCGTAGGGAAGGAGACGGAGCCGAGTTTTTCTGAAGCGGCCGGCGGTGCGGCATCGTGGTGATGATGCTCCATCTGTGCAGAGGCAGTGAGGCTAAGGCCGAAGGTCGCAAGAACTGCGATGGTATTACGAAGACGGGTCGTGCGCATAAAGAAAAGCGTATCCCGATGAGATGTGGGCTGCAATGAATTTCCCGTTATGCTCCACTGTGCAGCGCTGGCTGAGCCTCAGGTGAGTGCAGCAGCTCCTGAAAGCGTTCGACAAACTGGGCGACGTGCAGACCGTCCGCGAGGGCGTGATGCGCGTGGATGGAGACGGGCATGGTGCAGCGTCCATCCGCATCGGTGATCTTGCCGAAGGTGACCCTTGGTGCGGAGTCGACTCGTGCGAACTCGCGTGCGTGCGAGATAGACGTGAAGTCAAACCAGGGAAGCACCGAGAACCGGATCAGGTTGTCTTCCGGAAAGCGTTCGATATCATCGCGCTGCTTGACTTCATCGACCTTGAGAGAGGCTTCGCGTACGAACTGCTGGATCCCTTCGCGGAACTGATAGTGACCGAAGCCGATGGTGCCGTTCGACCTGCCGATGGCGCTACCGCCGTGGATCTGCTCATAGCGCCACACCTCGCCGTCGACGATGCGGGTCTTGAAGTTCTCCACCAGGTGAGAGGCGACGAGTGTGCGATGCACCAGGGAGAGGAAGACGGAGAGGCGATGCTCTTTGGCATAGCGAAAGGTCGCAGTGCAGTCCACGCGAAGACATACGCCGTGATAAGGCTCGCTGAAGTTTTTGAAGAAGTTGAAGATGGAGCGTCGCTCCCAGGTTTCGAGGTCTACCTTCTGCTTGTTGCCGATCACGAACTCCTGCATGTTTTTATGTTAATGGGTTGGCATTGGAGATTCCATCAGGTGGTATCAGGATGTGGCTGATTAATGCAGGGGACGTTTCCGGTCAGACCCTTCACCCCAATCCGGTGGTCTGGGATATTCGAGCGCAGCTCGAATTGGGTGGGAGCCGTGGGCTTCAGCCCACGGTTTACAGGCCCTAAAAATGAATGGGCTTTAGTGACTGCGTGAGAACGTCGGTCTGGGGTCTTGCAAAATAATTTGGGATGAGCGACAAGAGAGCATGTCACGCTACAAGTCGTACGTTCCCGAGCAAGCGTATCTGTTACCGCCGAGTGTGCATGAGGAGCTGAAGAGCAACCATCTCTGTTTCTTTATCCGGCGGATGGTGGAGCGTCTTGATCTGAGCGGTTTCGAGCAGGCGTACGGCGCCGAAGGTGGAGCGCTGTATGCGCCGGAGCTGATGTTGAGTGTATGGCTGTATGCGTACGCGACCGGGATCACGAGCGCGCGGCAACTGGAGCGGCGGTTGGTGGAGGATCTTCCTCTGCGCTACCTGGCAGCCGGATCGCGGGTGGACAACTGGGCGCTGAGCGCGTTCCGCCGCCGGCATGCGCGGGCTTTGAACGACTGCTTCACGCGGGTGCTGGAGATAGCGCGGGAGTTGGGGATAGGCAAGCTGGGGCGAGTGGCGATCGACTCGACGCGGATCAAAGCCAGTGCCTGCCGGGACCGGGTCGATACGGAGCAGCAGTTGCGCGATCTGCGCGCACAACTACGCCGTCAGGTGCGGCGCTGGCAGCAGACAGTGGACCGCGATGAAGATGGCGGCGGTCTGGAAATAGCCATCGAGCATCTGGAAGACAAGCTGGCGGAGCTTCCGCAGCGGCTGGAGAAGTTGCGCAAGAGCGGCTTGAAGAAGCTCTCGGCTACTGACTCGGACGCGCGTTTTCTGCGTTGTCGCGGAGGTCGTTTCGAGCTGGGTTACACCGGTGAGATCGCCGTCTCGGACGATCATCTGATCGTGGCCCAGCGGGTGACACAGAACGAGGCTGACAACGCATCGCTTGTGCCCATGGTGGAGCAGATCATCCAGCGCTACAACTCACCGCCGGAGAAGATCCTTGCCGATAGCGGGTTCTTCTCTCTCCAGAACCTGAAACAAATGGAAGCGCTGCAACTGGATGCCTATGTGCCCGACTCCAACCTGGCCCGCAGCCTCAACGTGGGGGTCCGCTGCCACGGCAAGGCCAAAGCCCTGACTCACCGCAGGATGCGACGTAAGCTTCGAAGCGAACAAGGACGTAAGATCTACGCTCACCGCAAAGCCATCGTCGAACCAGTCTTCGGCATACTCAAACAACAACGCAATCTACGCCAGTTCCGCACTCGAGGCCTCCAAACCGTCGGCTGTGAGTTCACTCTTGCCACCCTCGCCTACAACCTCTCCCGCATGCACGCCATGGGTGTCCGATAGACCACGCGGAAACAACCTCTCGCCTTCCGGCTTCCAGCTCTCGGTCCCTGCAAGACAAAAAAAGATCCAAAACCAAATCAGATCAATACATCCCCTTCCCCTGATCCGGTTCTCACGCACACACTAAAGCCCTGGGTTCTCTTCGCGGGAAGCAAAAGACCCAGGGCTAAAGCCCGACATTTTTTGTGACCGAAATCAGCGGGCTGAAGCCCGCTGAACACCCCAGCCAGCAAGCTGGCCGGGGACCCCGCTGCTCCCACCCAGTCAATCAAACAGCTGAAGTCCGCTACTCCCCTTTGCTGTGGAACTACGATGCTTCCACCTGATCTCATATAAGATGCGCGGATGACTTATAGCCACTCCAAAGAGAGGCCGTTCCACCGCCACGCTCCTCAATGAGAAGGCGTATTGATAAGCCGGAGACCGCTGATTGCTGCCTGGCAGGCCGAGAGCTTGGAAGGATGCCAGACCGTTCCATCGCTATAGCGCATCTCGGTAATCTCAGCAGATCGTAGTGTGGTGACTCCCGCGACCGAGACCTGATCCTGCACGATTCCATCCGATCCTGCATTGGGATGCAGAGAGAAGGTGCGGGAGGTATTTACTTCGGTCGCACCACGCGTCTTCAGATAGAGGTTTGTCTGGCGGATGCCGCGGATCGTCACCGTTGCGCTTTCGACGCGGCGCGTATCGTTGCTCTTGAATTGCAGCGTGACGGAGTGGGCGGGCTCTTTGCCCTTCCCATCCTTTGTCTGCACCATCACTGGTGTTCCGCTGGCTCGCGCAGTAAAGCCAATGGGGCAGGCCGCAGGCGAGGCTTGAAGCTCGGGAAGCCGATACTGAACGACTGGGGACGGCTGTTGCGGGTAGGCTGTCGTGGAAAGCAGTGCGGCAAGGGCGAGAAGGTAATAGCGACGCATAGGACCTCTCCTTCCGGACCGAAAATGTCGTCTCCATATTAGACCGGCCAGCCGGTGACGGGGTTAGAGCATTTTCACTGTAGGTGTAGTGTCGGGCTTCTGCCTCCATGGGCGTTTTCCGCAATGAAAACGCCGCTGCACGCCTCGTCGGCATGCCCAGTAAAAGGGAAAATGCTCTTAGTTCTCCCGGTCACCGGGCAAACCGGTTAGTAACGCTTGTAGATACAGCAATATCGGCGGGCAGTTGCGGATCGGCGACAGGCGCCTGCGGTATCACCGGCAGAGGCAGAATGCCCGCCCAAACCGGCAGTGCGTAGTCTTCCTCATCGTCTACCGGAAAGCCGCTCCTGGTCTTGGCCGAGGCCTCTTCGATGGTGAACTCCAGCACCGCCGTCGCCTTCAGCTCCTGCGCGGTAGGCGGGCGCACCTCATCCCACCGGCCCGCGAGGATATGGTCAGAGATCAGGCGGAGAGCCTCATTCTTCTGCTCCTCATCATCGATCAGGCGCGCGTTGCCGAAGGCGACGACCGAACGGTAGTTCATCGAGTGATGAAAGGCAGAGCGAGCCAGCACCAGGGCATCGACCAGCGTGACGGTGATACAGAGCGGGATGCCCTTGCTCGACTCGCGGAGCATGCGGCTGACGGATGAGCCGTGGAGATACAGCTTGTCATCCTTACGGCCGTAGAGCGTGGGAATAACGAATGGCTGTCCTTCGACGATGAAGCCGACGTGGGCCAGGAACGCTGCATCCAGGATGGCGTGAATGGTGGCGGCGTCATAGGCGGCGCGCTTGGGAACGCGCCTTACCTGGGAGCGCTCGGTCATGGGCCTTTGTACCTGATCTGTCATGGGTCTCATCGTGCCAGATAGCGTGGTAATATCAAAGGTCCACTTTTTATGAATCTCGTGATACCAATTTCTTCGACGGGCGAGCCGCTCTCCCGGCAGATCTACCATGGCCTGCGCGATGCCGTGCTGGCGGGTAAGTTACGTTCTGGTGAACGATTGCCGTCGACGCGCGAATTGGCAGAGCAGCTTCACGTCTCGCGCACGGTCGTGCTGCTTGCCTACGATCAACTGCTGGCGGAGGGATACGTCGCTGGCCGCCGCGGTGCGGGCACCTATGTGACCGACGCGCTGAACCTGCGTGCCGTGCACGAGCGGATGCACACCACACGGTTCCGGATGTCGCGCTTCGGCAAGCTTGTGGAGCAAACGGCCGCGGAGCTGGGTGCAACCGATCGTCGACCGCGGTCTCTGCGGTATGACTTTGTCTATGGCCGCAGCAACATCGATCTGTTTCCCTTTGAAGCGTGGCGGCGCATGTTGCTGCGCAGCGCTCGTAAGGCTCCGGTGCATGAGCTGGATTACGGCGCCGCGGCTGGATCGCCGGAGTTGCAGGAGGCCATCGCTGCACATCTGAAGCGCTCGCGCGGTGTGGTGTGCGATGCATCGCAGGTGTTGATCGTGAACGGATCGGCACAGGCGCTGGACCTGATCGTGCGTGTGCTGGTGGAACCCGAGGACTCGGTTGCGATTGAGGACCCAGGATATCGCGGCATTCGTGAAGGTCTGCGAGCGGCACGGGCGCGGTTGCGGCCGGTGCCGGTGGATCACGAAGGCATTGTGCCGGCGAAGATTCCCGCAGAGGCGCGAATGGTCTTTGTGACTCCATCCCATCAGTTTCCGACGGGTGCGGTGCTGCCGCTCTCACGCCGGTTGGAGCTTTTGGACTGGGCCAAACGCAACCGCGCGTTGATTGTGGAAGATGACTACGATGGTGAGTTCCGTTATGGAGGCCAGGCGCTGGAGTCGCTGCAGGGACTGGATCGCGAGGGCCGCGTGCTTTATCTGGGGACGTTTTCGCGGACGGTTTTTCCGGCGCTGCGGATCGGTTATCTGATCTCTCCTCGTTCGTTGATGCCGGCGCTCATGGCAGCCAAGTGGCTGTGTGACAGGCACACCTCAACCCTGGAACAGCAGACACTGGCGGAGTTTCTTATCAGCGGCATGTACGAGCGACATCTCCGGCGTCTGCGGCGAAGTAATGTAGCGCGCCGCGATGCATTGCTGGAGTCGGTGGAGGATGTCTTCGGCGACCAGGCGACGATAACGGGACAGGGCGCGGGAGCGCACATCGTTCTCTGGCCGAAACGACGTATCGACGAGGCATCGGTGATTGCCCGCGCGGCCGAGCGTGGCGTGGGAATCTATGGAGTCTCCGGCCACTATGTCGGCAAGCCGTTGAAACCGGGTCTTATCTTAGGATTTGCGCGGCTGCGGGAGGCGGAGATTCGAGAAGGTGTGCGGCGGTTGAGCGGGGTGTTGGAGGCGTAGCGCAGCACAGTCTTTTTGTTTGCCATTTCGTAGCGAAGGGGTCGCCGGCCAGCTTCGCTGGCTGGGGTAAAAGGGGAGCGGAGAAATCTGCTTCTCAACTAAGATCTTTTGCGGTTGTCAACGTCCACTTTGATGGTTTGGGTGGGAGCCGTGGGCTTCAGCCCACGGTCTACAGGCTCTAAAAAGACGGGCTTTAGCCCTGGGCCGTTTGCCTCTTTCAGCGAAAAGGCCCAGGGCTAAAGCCCGACGTTTATGTGGCCTGAATCAGCGGGCTAAAGCCCGCTGCTCCCACCGTAAGACTTGCTCTACCGATCGATCATGCGTTGCAGGAACTCCGGATACCGTTCTCCCAGAACTTCAATGCCTGCGAGTGCTTCGTCAATCTGCTTGAGGTCTCCTCCAGTCAACGTAATGTTCGCGCCGCCGAGGTTCTCTTCCAGGCGATGCAGCTTGGTGGTGCCTGGGATAGGTACGATCCACGGCTTCTGCGCGAGCAGCCACGCCAGGGCGATCTGCGCGCGAGTGGCGTTCCTCGACTCTGCGATGGAGCCGAGAACATCAACAAGCGTCTGATTGG
>JAEKKE010000584.1 GCA_019510535.1 Acidobacteriota bacterium | reverse complement strand
TGCCTTGATCGGTCACCAGAATGAAGGGCACGGGGTTGGTGGTGTGGGCCGTGTGCGGACCTCCGCTGACCGGATCGATCAGCATCTCGGCGTTACCGTGATCAGCGGTTACGATCATCGCGCCTTCACGGGCTCTGATCGCCTTGTACAAGCGTCCCAGGCAGTAATCGACCGTCTCTACGCCCTTGACCGTAGGTTCGATCTTGCCGGAGTGGCCCACCATATCCGCGTTCGCGAAGTTTACGACAATCACATCGAAGGCTGTATCGCTGACTGCTTTCTCGACAACTTCTGCGATTCCTTCGGCGCTCATCTCGGGAGCCAGATCGTACGTCGCCACCTTCTTCGATGGCACCAGCTCACGCTCTTCGCCGGCGAAGGGCTTCTCGATACCGCCGTTGAAGAAGTAGGTGACATGCGCGTACTTCTCGGTCTCGGCCACACGCAGATTACGTAGCTCGGCGTTACCCATCACATTGGCCAGGAGATTATCCATGCTCTCCGGCAGCAGGTACATGGGCACCGAAAAGTTTTTGTCGTACTGCGTCATCGTCACGACGTGCAGGTTCTTCGGCACCGTATTGCGCGGAATCTCCAGGTCGAGTGAATCGTTGATACCGGTTTGCCATGTTCGGTGACGACAAAGGGAACGATGAACTCATCGGTGACGCCGTTGTTATAGCACTCACGCACACGAGCGACAGCGTCATCATAGGCTCCGCCTTCGGCCTGCCCCTTTACCATGGCGTCAAAGGCCTTGGCCTCGCGCTCCCAACGCAGATCGCGATCCATAGCGTAGTAACGTCCGCTGACAGATGCCAGCTTACCCACGCCGTACTCGCGGAACTTCTGGAAGAGTTCCTCCAGGTAACCCGCTCCGGAGCTCGGCAGCGTGTCACGGCCGTCCATGAAGGCATGTACATAGACATCCTTGATGCCCTGCTGGGCCGCCATCTTCAGCAGTGCATAGAGATGCCGCTGGTGCGAATGCACACCGCCATCTGACACCAGGCCGATCAGGTGCAGCGAGCGGCCATTGACCGCAACCCGCATTGCCTTGAGGAGAGCAGGGTCGGTAAAGAAGTCGCCCTTCGTAACCGCCTCATCAATGCGGACGATATCCATGCGCACGATACGCCCGGCGCCGATGTTCAGGTGACCGACCTCGGAGTTGCCCATCTGTCCATCGGGGAGACCGACGAAGTGATCGCTGGCGCGGATCGTCGTATTGGGATACTCCGCCAGCAGACGGTCGTAGTTCGGCTTACGGGCGAGGGCGATAGCGTTGCCCTTGGTCTCGGTGCGGATACCCCATCCATCCAGGATGGTCAGGACGAGCGGCTTGTTCTTTGACATTACTGGTCACTTTCCGCGTTGGTGTAAAGCTTCGGCTGCTCGCGGCTCAGCCCCTATTACAACAATGGGTGCGGCTGCCGGCAGCAGCGCACCCATCGTTGCAAAGGAAGTTTGAAAAAGAGTCCCTCACAACTGTTACTCACCGCAGTTGATGGATTCAATTCCGAGGAACTCTGCGCCCGGGCCGAGCTCTTCTTCGATGCGGAGAAGCTGGTTGTACTTGGCGATACGATCCGTACGGCTGGCTGAGCCGGTCTTGATCTGGCCAGCACCGGTAGCTACCGCGAGGTCGGCGATGAAGGTGTCTTCGGTCTCGCCCGAACGGTGCGAGATGATCGAGGTGTATCCATAGCGACGGCCGAGAGCGATGGCTTCCAGAGTCTCTGAGACCGTACCGATCTGGTTCACCTTGATCAGGATGGAGTTGGCCACGCCCTGCTCAATGCCCTGCTGCAGGCGGCGCGAGTTCGTCACGAAGAGATCGTCGCCGACAAGCTGCACGAAGTTGCCGACCTTATCGGTCAGCAGCTTCCAGCCGGCCCAGTCATCTTCAGCCAAACCGTCTTCGATAGAGACGATCGGGTACTGGCGGCACCAGCTCTCCCAGAACGAAGCCATCTCTTCGCTGCTCAGCTCGCGCTTGTCGCTCTTCTTGAAGACATACTTGCCCGTCTCCTTGTTGTAGAACTCAGACGAAGCGGGATCGAGCGCGATGGCGATCTGCTCACCAGCCTTGTATCCGGCCAGTTCGATCGCTTCGAGGATCACTTCGATGGCCTCAACGTTCGACTTCAGCGAAGGAGCGAAACCGCCCTCATCACCCACCGCCGTGTTCAGGCCCTTCTTCTTGAGCACGCCCTTCAGCGTATGGAAGACTTCAGTACCCCAGCGCAGCGCGTCAGAGAAGCTCTCTGCGCCGACGGGCATGACCATGAACTCCTGGAAGTCCACCGTATTGTCGGCGTGCGCGCCGCCGTTGAGGATGTTCATCATCGGTGTGGGCAGAATGCAGGCATTCACGCCACCGAGGTAGCGGTAGAGAGGCAGCTTGAGCTGTGCGGCGGCGGCGCGAGCGGTGGCC
>JAEKKE010000583.1 GCA_019510535.1 Acidobacteriota bacterium | reverse complement strand
TCGTCCTGAACGCGCACCAGCTCGGCGGGATTCGGATACGGCAATGGGTGCAACAGCGTGGCATCGATCACGCTATAGATGGCGGTGGTGGCTCCGATACCCAGCGCCACCGTGGCGATCGCAACGATAGCAAATCCAGGCGACCTCGAAACCATGCGGACCGCGTAGCGCAGGTCGAAGAGCAGATTCTCGAAGAAGGGAATGCTTTGCTCGGCGTGGTGACGCTCGCGGATGGCTTCGACCGATCCGAGTTTGAGTGCGGCCTGTCGCCGCGCCTCGACAGGCGGCATGCCGGCGCGCACGTTCTCCTCTACCTCAAACGCAAGATGTTCGGCGATCTCTTCCTGCAGCCGTTGGTCAGCACTCCGCCGAGTTACGAAGTTGGAAAGCCGAATTCTGAACCGCCGCAGGAGTTTCATGACAGATCCTCCGCCTTCACGTTGAAAAAGCGAGCGATGATCGCCGCAGTTTGCTCCCACTCGCGGGTCTCTGCCTGAAGCTGCTTGCGGCCGGCCGCGGTAAGCCGATAGAAGCGCGCGCGGCGCTTGTTCTCCGATACGCCCCACTCGGATGCGATCGAGCCTTCATGCTCCAGCCGAAGCAGAAGGGGATAAAGCGTGCCCTGGTTCACAGCCAGAAGGTCTCCGCTGATCTGCTCGATGCGACGGGCAATCCCCCAACCGTGCTGCGGTCCAAGGACATCGAGAGTCTTCAGGACCATCAGCGCGAGCGTACCTTGCAAAACGTCAGGCTTTTCCTTCATGGGGTTTTTCCTTCATGGCGACCGGACCTCTAGGTTTCCAACAGGAGAATAGTGGCACGCTTCCTTTTGGAAAGCAACAGGAGATTTAAAACTTCCGGCCATCACCCCACCGGGTGACAAGACAGAAGTGAAGTGGTCAAATACCACACGCCTCGTTCTACTGGTGATCCGGATGACTTACCGAAAGCAAGTTGTCGGCTTTGTATTGTTTCTGTTTTGCCACCTGCAATCTCCAAGTCAGGAGCAGTCCGGGCCTTTCACCGTCACTATCGACCAGCCAGCCTACGTTGGCGAGCCTATCTGGATTCACACCGACCCATCACGGAACGTTCACTATCCATTCCGGACGGGAATCGGAGACTTCGGCTGCAATCGATTGGAGTTGTTACAGGAGGGCGTACCGGTCCCCCCTCGGCGCTTGCAGATATGGGGTAATCCAAGCGGTCTTGTATGTGGCTGGGTGGCCCCTCCGGGTGCGCCCGCAGATCGGCTTCCGCTTCACATATGGTTCCCATCACTGCAACCCGGCAAATATGCAGTTCGATGGATCGTTGAACGTCCAGATTTTCAGAAACAGCTCCTAGATACCCTCGCCTCTGATTGGGCTACGTTCGAGGTGCAGGCAGCTCCTTCGGGGCATCGTGAGGCGTGGTTACAGAGTTTATTGCCCAATGTTCTTTACGAGCCGGGTTTTCTCGCCGGGGACTACATACCGAATCTCGTTGCCGCCGCACCCGATAGTCGCGCTCTCGATGCCATCAGTGACCAGCTTCTTTCGGACAACCAGGCCGTGGCTGAGCTCGCTGCATCGGCCCTGCAGGTCTTTCCTCAAGAAGAGGTGAACGTTCGCCTTCGAGAGCTGATCCACACAAAGGGTTCCAGCGACGTGCTCGCACATTTCGTCCATGACCCCTCGCTCCGCGAATATCGATCCCAGTTTGTGGCCGACAGCATCCGCTTTCTCGATTCCAGCGATCCAAAGCGTGTTGTAGCTGCGATTGAGACACTTGGCTTTCTGGTTCACACACCAAACTGGGCTCCATCTAACGTCGACCTGAACGCTGCCGATACT
>JAEKKE010000582.1 GCA_019510535.1 Acidobacteriota bacterium | reverse complement strand
GTGGAGAGCATCTCGACGGGGAAGTCCTTCACCATCGGTGGCGCGATAGGCTGCTCGTTCTCGTCGACGAACGACGTCACCAGGACAATGCGTGAGAAAGGTGTCAGGTCACGGAAGGTCCAGCGGCCCCACATGGTGTTGCCGTCAGGTAACTGCATCCCGTAAACGAAGTGGCCGCCCTCGCGGATGTCAGCACGTTTGACGATAAGCTTTGTGCCTGCCGGACCGAACCACTTCTCCAGGCGATCGGGCTCGGTCCAGGAGCGATAGACGAGCTCCCGTGGAGCGTTGAGCTCCCGGATTAGGACGAACTCTTCGCCGGTGTAAGTGGACAGTACCTCTTCGAAGCGGGCCAACGTGTCCTGCAGGCCTTCTACAGCACCGCGCTCGGCGACGGCATTCCGCAGGCGGACGTCGAGGAAGTCCATGACGAAGAGAATCTCAGTCTCCTGCGCGCCCTTTTCGGTAAAGGTAATGGTGGCGCGGAAAAGCGGGTCGTTGATGTGCTCGTAGACGAGTTTTTCGGGAGCATCGACGATTTCGTAACGGACCTCGTTCGGATACTCGGTTCCGTCTGGCCCGATCATGGTGTGCGTCCAAAGTCCTCCGGGACGGACCTCCATCAATGTGGTGTGGGTGCGAAAGCCGCGCGGACCCCACCAATGACTGACGTGCTCAGCCTCAGTGAACATGCGGAAGACGATCTCGCGTGGGGCGCGGAGCACACGGCTCTCAATAATCTGGTTTTCTTGAGCGATGAGGGGCATGGCTGCAACTCTCCTTTTGTTTCAAAGAACTAGTGGTTCACAGAACTTCGTTTGTGTTTTTTCTTGTGCTTCTTTTTCTTCTTGCCCGCGTGTTCCTCGGCCTGCACTTCGGCCAGATAGGCCTCAAGGCGATCGAAGCTCTCGGACCAGAAACGGCGATACTCCTCCACCCAGCCGGCGACCTCTTTGAGCGGGGCGGCCTGCAGCTTGCAGGGACGAAACTGCGCCGATCGCGTACGGGAGATCAGCCCGGCATTCTCCAGCACCTTGAGGTGTTTGGTAATCGCGGGCATGGAGATGGAGAAGGGTTCGGCGAGCTCGGAGACCGAGGCTTCGCCGCTTGCGAGTTTTGCCAGAATGGCCCGCCGCGTGGGGTCAGCCAGCGCGGCGAAGGTGGTGCTGAGATGGTCATTCATATTTCACCACTTGGTTATTTAGCTGATTGGTTAATTACAGAATTTGGGGAGAGTTTGTCAAGGGAGGCGCTGCTTTTTGAATTGTCTGGTGACCTCAGCGGCTAAAGCCGCATGTCTCGCGATCTGTTTTGCGACACGGCTGAAGCCGTGTCCTTAAGCAAGGCATTCGCACCTGCGGTGCGAATTGGCTGCGCTGTGTGCAGCGGCAGAAGCGGGTCCTTCGCTGAATTGCCCCAGCCAGCAAGCTGGCCGGGGACCCCGTACGCTCAGGATGACAAATCTAAGGAGAGCCACTGCCAAGGATAGGCCTATGAGCGGTAGGTGGAGAACAACTCGGTAGTGAAGTAGCGCTCCATGCGGTCCGGAAAGATGGTGACGATGGGGCCTTCAATCCGCTTCGCTGCCTCGATCGCGGCGCAGAAGTTGAGGCCAGAGCTGGGGCCGACCGGGAAGCCCTTTGCGATGATCTTGCGGGTGGCGGCGATGGCTTCGTCGTCCTCCACCTCGATGGTGAGAAGGCCGGGAAGGCGGTCTTCGCGGAAGATCTTGCTGAGGCGGTCGACGACACCGGGAATACGGGCGGAGAAGCTGCAGCACTCAACATCACCGAAGCTGGTGCGGTTGATAGGGCGCGCAACTACAGGAACGACTT
>JAEKKE010000326.1 GCA_019510535.1 Acidobacteriota bacterium | reverse complement strand
AGACTATGACGGCAAGCCGCCGTTTACTGTTCGGCTGGCGGATTGGGCAGACGAGGAAGGTGCGCGCTTTGGCCGCAGTCTGTTCGGTTCATCCGCTTTCGCAGGAACGCATACGATCGGAGCCGATCGTGTTCGGAGAGACCGTAACGGCGTCACCTTGGAAGATGCGTTGCGGCAGTGTGGCGTGGATGTCGAGAAGATTGGTGGCGCCTCCGTCGAGCGTAGCGACATAGCTGCATATCTCGAGCTGCATATCGAGCAGGGGCCCGTGCTGGAGCGCTTGGGGCTGCCTCTCGGTGTCGTGCTCGGAACGAAAGGCGTCGAGCGTCACGCGATCACCTTCCATGGGCAGGAGGCGCATTCGGGATCGACACCAATGGGAGATCGCCATGATGCGCTAGCTGCTGCCGCCAAGCTGGCGCTTGAGATTCGCTCCATTGCGGGCAAACATGCGGATGCGGTGTGCACCATGGGCAGCGTGAAGACCTTCCCCGGCATCGTGACGGCGGTAGTAGGAAGATGTGAAGCGACGCTCGATCAGCGCGATCTCGATGCCGCTGTTCTGGCAGGAATGTATGCCGATGCCAAAGCCGCCAGCGAACGGTTTGCGGCGGAGGAACGTTGCACGGTGGAGTGGTCGAAGATCTGGAACATCGAGCCGATTCCATTTCATCCCGAGTTGATTGCACTGTGCGATGAGGCGGTGCGTGAGGTTTCGGGAACGTCGCACCGCATGCCTTCCGGTCCGCTGCACGACGCAGCAGAGGTCTGCCGCGCCGGCATCCCAACCGTGATGATGTTTGTTCAATCGCTGCGGGGCATCAGCCACAACAAGATTGAAGACACCCGTCCCGAACATCTGGAGATGGCTGCTCTCGCCTTTGACCGGCTGGCGCGTAAGACGCTGGGATGGATGGCGAGCGCGTGAGATTTGAGCTCTTTATTGCTGCGCGGTACCTGCGGGCCAAGCGGAGACAAGCTGTCATCGGCATCATTACCGGGATTTCCGTCGCCGGTGTCGCGGCCGGTGTGATGTCGCTGATTATCGCTCTGGCCATTACCAATGGCATGCAGCGCGACCTGCAGGATCGCCTGCTCAGCTCCACGGCGCACGTGGATCTGATGCGGATCGCTTCGGATGGTATTTCAGACTGGCAGACGCTGCTGGCACGCCTGAAACAGCAGCCGCATGTTACTGCCGCCGCTCCGGGACTCTATGGACAGGTGCTGGTCTCCCGCGGCGCAAAATCCGGAGGCGCTCTTATTAAAGGTGTGATCCCGGCGGATGAGCGCACCGTGAGCGGTCTTCTGCAGCAGGTAAATCAGGGTTCGGCAGCGGCGCTGGAGAAGCAGGGGCCAATCGCCGTCCCGCCGATCGTCATTGGCAAAGACCTGGCGGAGACCATTGGCGCTGCGGTCGGGGATACGGTGCTCGTGACCAGTCCACAGGGAGGCCTGACGCCGATCGGGATCGTACCGAAATATCAGCGGTACTCGGTCGTCGGCATCTTCCACTCCGGCTTTTACCAGTACGACTCCAGCTATACGTTTATGCGGCTGGCGGATGCACAGCGCCTGTTCTCCGAGCCTGATCTGATTTCGGTTATCAGCTTTAAAGTGGATGACCTCTACAAAGCCAACGAGATTGGGCGCCAGATCGAGGCGGCCGCCGGGCAGGGCTTCCAAACGACCAATTGGATGGAGCAGAACCGCGAGCTCTTCCGCGCCTTGAAACTCGAACAGATTGTGACGTTCATCGTCCTTGGGCTCATCGTGTGCGTCGCCGCGCTCAATATTCTGATCGCTCTGACCATGATGGTGATGGAGAAGACCAAAGACATCGCCGTCCTCATGAGCTTTGGTGTCCGTGCCGATCAGATACGCCGCATCTTCCTGTTCCAGGGCTTGTTGATCAGCGTACTGGGAACCGTCATCGGTCTGGTGCTCGGTTACGGGCTCTCTGTGTTCGGCGGCCACTATCGGTTCCCCCTCGATGCATCGGTTTACTCGATCGATCATCTGCCGTTCGCGCCCAGCATCACGGATGGACTCCTGGTTTCAGCGGTATCGCTGGGCGTCTCGCTGCTGGCGACGCTCTATCCTTCCACCTCGGCGGCTCGGGTGTTGCCGGCGGAGGCGTTGCGATATGAGTAAGACCCTGCTCGACGTTCGCGGCCTTTCCAAGTCCTACGCCACGGGGCGAGGCCGCCTGGATCTGTTCCGCGAGCTCTCCTTCGAGGTGGCAGAAGGAGAGATGGTTGCCATTGTGGGTGAGTCGGGGGCGGGGAAGTCGTCTCTGCTGCACTTGCTGGCGGCGTTGGATAAACCGGACGCCGGCGAGGTGTACCTCGATGCCACTCGTGTCGACCAGCTCAACCTACGGGAACAGGCCGAGTTCCGCAACCGGCAGATCGGTTACGTGTGGCAGTTCCACTACCTGTTGCCAGAGTTCACCGCGGAAGAGAATGTAGCCATGCCGCTGCTGGCGCGCGGGACCGCCAGGGCGGAGGCGATTTCGGCGGCGCGCCGCTGGCTCTCCGAGGTGGAACTGGGGGATCGGTTCAGCCACCGTACGGGCGAGCTCTCGGGCGGTGAGCAGCAGCGTGTCTCGCTGGCCCGGGCGCTGGTGACGCAGCCCAGGCTGCTATTTGCAGACGAGCCGACCGGTGATCTGGACAACAGGACCGCCGACGTCGTCTTCAAGCTGATTCAGCGGCTACATAAGGCGCACGGCCTGACCTCGGTCTTGGCTAAGTCAAACTCCGGCAATGGTATAAAGCCGGTCACATCAGCCACCGGCCGGTGGCATAATGCATCGGCGTACTCCTCAGTGCCGGAGTACGTTGGTTGGGCGACCTCACGGAGGGATAATGCTCCTGCTGCAAGCGTTTGGGATTGGAATTGTTGCCGGCATGCGCACCATGATGCCGCTGGTGATGCTCAGCTGGGCGGCGCGGCTTGGTGTGTTGCATTTGGAGAACACCAGCCTGGCATTTCTTGGGGCGGCCTGGGCGCCATGGGTCTTTTCGGCGGCGGGAATCGCTGAGCTGGTCGCGGACAAGCTTCCCTTTATGCCTAGCCGCAAGACGCCGCCACAGTTCGGCGCGCGGATCGTCACCGGCACCTTCGGCGGCATCGTCCTCGGATTGGCGGGAGGTTCTCTTCCGCTTGGAATCTGCGGAGGAGTTGCGGGCGCCATTGTGGGTACGTTGTTCTGGGCTTGGGCCCGGGGCAAGATGGCCGAGATCTATGGCAAAGATATGCCAGCGGCGCTGACCGAAGACGTGGCGGCCATCGTTTTGGGCTTGGTAACCAGCGGCCTGTTGTACTGAAAGGAGAGGGGGCCGGAGGGCCGTCTTTTTCCTGATTTATACTTGTAGCTTGCCCTGCCAAATGCCGACTGACGGCGCGTAGCAAATTCCGGGCAATGCGCCTCAGACGAGAGGCCGCGTGTGAAGTGAAGGTTTAGTCGCCAAGCATGATCCGCATTCTTCAGAAAGACAATCGCCTCACGAAAGCTCTCTTCGCCGTCATCATCGGCGCTGCCGTTGTCACCATGGTCATTACGCTGGTCCCTGGCATCTTTGACAACGATGCGACTACCAGTGGGATTTATGCCAGTGTCCGTCGGCCGGGTGTCTTTGGCCGATTTGGCCAGGCGGAAGATATCCCCACCACCCAGGTGAACGCGATCGCGGAGCGCCAGCTTCAGGCGCAGCGCCTGCCGGACTTCGCTCTGCCCTTCATGGCACAGCGTGTCGCCCAGGGCCTGATCCAGCGTGCGGTTCTGAAGCAGGAAGCGGCGCGGCTGCACCTGGAAGTGACTGAGAGCGACGTTCGCAACGAGCTTCGCACCCGCTATGCCCAGATCTTCTTCCCGGGCGGCAACTTCATCGGGGAAGAGAAGTACAAGCAGCTCATTACGTCGCAGGGCATCTCGGTTTCGGACTTCGAGAAGGACGTGCGCGACAGCCTGCTCCTGGATCGTCTGCAGTCGACGATCACCGGCGGCGTGACCGTCAGCGACAACGCCGTCCGCGAAGCGTTCCGCAAGCAGGGTCTGAAGGTGAAGTTCGACTACGCGTTGATCAGCGCCGACGATATTAAGAAGAGCCTGAACCCCACCGATGCAGAGCTGGAGGCGTTCTTCAAGACCAATGCCGCTCGCTATGCCACTGCGGTTCCTGAGGCGCGCAAGCTGAGCTACATCGCTTTCGACGTGTCGAGTCTGCCGGGCGGACGTCCGCAGATCTCTGATGCAGATATCCAGAGCTACTACAACCAGCACCTGGCCGAGTACAAGGTTGAGCCGCAGGTAAAGGTTCGTCACATCCTCATCTCGGTGGCTCCTGGCGCCGACGCCAAGACCGATGCCGCTGCCAAGGCCAAGGCTGAGAGCCTGCAGAAGCAGGTGAAGGGGGGCGCCGACTTTGCCAAACTGGCGAAGGAGAACTCTGACGATCCGGGTAGCAAGGAACGTGGCGGCGACCTGGGAATGGTCCGCAAGGGACAGATGGTGCCCGAGTTCGAGAAGCAGTCGTTCTCTACGCCCGTTGGCCAGACCTCGGATGTCTTCAAGACTCAGTTCGGCTATCACTTCCTGCAGGTGACCGAGAAGCAGGATGAGCGCACCAAGCCGCTGGCTGAGGTGAAGGACACCATCCGCCCGATTCTGGAGCAGCAGAAGGTGGGCGGCGCGATGCAAAATTTTGCCAACCAGCTTGCGGCGGAAGCTGCCAAGCAGGGACTGGCTGGTGCTGCCGCGGCACACGGTCTCAAGGTACAGACGACCGATTATCTGGGCGCTGACGGTGTGATCGCCGGCGTTCCTGATGGCTCGTCGATGCTGAGCAAGGCCTTCTCCACCGCCAAGGGCGCTGCTCCTGTCTCGGTAGCGACCGGCGAAGGTTTCGCTATCTTCCAGGTTGACGATATCCATGCGGCACATGCGCCGGCTTTCGCAGACTGGAAGTCGCATGTCGCCGACGACTATAAGGCTGATAAGGTTCCGCAGTTGCTGAACGCGAAGCTGAAGGCTCTGGCCGATCGCGCCAGGCTGCTGAACGATCTGAAGAAGGCCGCGGCAGAGGAGAAGATCACGGTCAAGACCAGCGATCTGGTGGATGCGGCCGGGAGTGTTCCGGATGTGGGCAGCATGAGCGGCCCGGCATCCGCGGCATTCGATCTGCCAAAGGGCGGCGTCTCCGGTCCCATCAACACCGGGGCCAACGGCACTGTGCTGGCGGTCGTTGAGAAGCAGGAGCCCACGGCGGAGGAGATCGCCAAGAACTTCTCCCGCACCCGTGACGCCATGCTGAACCAGCAGCGCCAGGAGGTCTTCTCGGTCTATGTCACCAAGCTGGTGGAAGACTATGAGAAGGCGGGCGCCATCAAACTGAATAAGCAGGCGGCTCAGACGGGGCTTCAGTAAACCGATTTCAGCTCTTACACATCCGAATGGCCGGGGCTTTCCCGGCCATTCGGTTTTCTTGGGGATTCATCCAGTAAAGGGGCATTATGAGAAAAAGGGGAGCATCTGATTGAACGTGGACAGTTCTCGTAGGATTTCTGGAATTCTTCTGCATCTCACATCGCTTCCCTCGCTGGGCGGTATCGGCGACATGGGCCCTGCGGCCTTTGCCTTCGTTGATTTTCTGCGCAACGCCAAGCAGCGGTTGTGGCAGGTGTTGCCGCTCAACCCTGTCGGCTATGGAAACTCTCCGTACGCGGCGTTATCTGCTTTTGCGGGAAATCCACTCCTGATCAGCCTGGAAAAGCTGGCGGACGGCGGCTGGCTGCCGCACGAGCGGCTGCAGGGATTGCCCCCTGCTCAGGGTCCAGTGAACTTCTCCGTAGCCTCAGAGAAGTTTGTGTTGTTGGTAGAAGCTGCGCAGACCTTTCTGGACGCTCCTAAGGGAGAACCGTGGCGGCAATTTGAGCACTTTTGTGAAGAGCATCAGGATTGGCTGAACGACTGGGTCATGTATGCCGTGCTGCGCCGCCGCTTCGGCTATGCCTCCTGGAACGACTGGCCAAAGGAATTTGCAACCCGCCAGCCGGAGGCTCTCGAAAGCCTGCTCCGTGAGAGTGGCCGTGAACTGGCCATTGAGCAGATCATTCAGTTCTTCTTCGCGGTGCAGTGGGGAGAACTGCTCGCCTATTGTCACGAGCGCGATGTGAAGGTGATGGGAGATGTCGCCATCTTTGTGAACCATGACAGCGCGGATGTATGGATTCAGCCCGATCAGTTCTCCCTCGACGCTGACCTTAGGCCGGTAGAGGTTGCCGGCGTTCCTCCGGACTATTTCTCCGAGACGGGTCAAAAGTGGGGCAATCCGCTCTACAACTGGGAGGCGATGCAGCAGAAAGGCTTCTCCTGGTGGGTGGCCCGCGCGCGGCGTGCTATGCAGCTCTATGACCTCATCCGGCTGGATCATTTCCGCGGATTCGAGGCCTATTGGGCGGTTCCCGCAGCAGATGAGACGGCCATCAACGGGCAATGGGTCAAAGCTCCTGGCGAGGCATTGTTTGCCGCGCTGCGCCGTGAACTGGGCGTGCTCCCGTTTGTCGCGGAGGACTTGGGAATGATTACTCCTGAGGTCGATGCGCTGCGCTTGAAGTTCGAGATGCCAGGAATGAAGGTTCTGCAGTTCGGCTTCGGCAACCGTGGAGCGCATAGCTACCTGCCTCATCTATACGAAGAGAACTCGGTCGTCTATACCGGGACGCACGACAACAATACGACGCTGGGCTGGTGGGTTGAGAATACGAGCGAGGAGGAACGCCGCAATGTGCAAACCTACCTTGGAAACTTCGCCCATGAGGCGCAGGTAGTGTGGGCGATGATTCGCGCGGCGGAGGCATCGGTGGCGCGCGTCTGCATCCTTCCCCTGCAGGATGTATTGCACCTGGGCAGCGACGCCAGGATGAATACACCCGCCCTGCCAGACGGCAACTGGAGCTGGCGGTATGAACCCGATGCGCTGCATCCGGACTTCGCCAGCCAACTCGCTGTGCTGATGGAGATGACGGACCGCGATGGCTGGGTCGATCCTGAGCGGGTGGAGTCTCCCGGACCTCAGGGAGAGCAGCGCACCGAGGATTGACGTAGACTGTTGGAGAAAGATTCACAGGAGAAGTGACCCCTATGCCGCTGTCCGGCGAAGCCATCCGCACGATGAACTATGTCGACGATATTGCTGTTACCCTGCGCCGGATTCTGGTTGTTTTGCCGACGCTGAATGCCGAGGAGAAGCAGCGTCTGCTGGACCATGTCGCGAAGTCGGAGCCGAGCTTCGAGTCCGTTCTGGCCGCCATCAAGGCAAAATAAATGCCTCCGCTACGAGTTGCCGTCATTGGAGCCGGCCGGCTAGGGCCAAGTTTTGCCCTGGAGTGTGCCCGGGCCGGTTTTTCCACGGTGCTCGAAGACGTAATGCCCCACAAGCTGCGCCGCGCCGGCGAGCAGATCGAGCAAGCTGGCCTTGACGTCGAACTTGCCAGCACGGTCGAGGCTGCCGTGCGCGAGGCGGATATCGCCATTGATTTCGTTCCGGATGAGCTGGAGTCGAAGCTCGAGATCTTCTCGCTGATCGACCGTATGGCTCCACCGAAGACCATCATCTGTACGCCCACCGATGCGCTCAGCATCACCGATCTGGCAAGCTGCACGTACCGTTCTGAAAGCTGCACCGCAGTTCGCGGCCTGGCGCAGAAAGAAGTAACTCTCGTTCGGGGAGAAGCTTCGTCTAATGAAACGGTTGCGCTTGTAACCCGCCTTCTGGAGAGCCTTGGCCGTTCAGTTCGTATCGAAGCGGACACCATGGCCCCCATGCTGACGAAGAATCTGTAACGTCTGCAAGTTACGGAACTGTGGGACCTGTTTCTGCGTAGATCAGGATAATCGTCCTTCGTATGGGTTTCTTCGGTGATATTGTCGGTCAGGTCTTCCGTGCCATCTGGGCGCATAAGCTGCGCTCGTTCCTAACGATGTTCGGCATTGCCTGGGGTGTGGCGTCGCTGTTGCTGCTTATCGGCATGGGCGAGGGCTTCCGGTCCGGACAGCAGCGGCAACTGAAGAGTCTGGGCGAAAACATCATCATGATGTGGGGAGGCACGATGCTCTCCAACCAGGGCACCCTGCGTCCCTACCAGTTAACCGTCAATGACGAGGCGGAGATCCGCACCCAGGCACCGGATGTCGCCAACGTCACCGGATTTATCCAGCGCGGCGATCTGAAACAGCAGAGCCAGTACCAGAGCGCGGGCGGCGCGGTGATGGGCATTGAAGCCAACTATCACACCGTGCGCAATCTGCCGCTCGGTAAGGGCCGCTACCTGAATGACCAGGACATCAAAGACCGGCGCATGGTCGCCATCATCGGCAAAAAGAGTGAGACGCTCCTCTTTCCGAATGGCGGCAACGGTCTGGGAGAGTTCATCACCGTCAACGGCTACCGCTTCCAGGTCATCGGTGTGGCCCAGTGGATCGGCCGCGGCAACCGCGACTTCGACAACCAGAAGGTCTATATCCCGCTCAGCGTGATGGCGGATATCTTCCCCCTCAAGGGCAACAACATCGCCCAGGGTGCACTTACCTCCATCCAATATCAGCCGATCGACCCGACACACAATGCGTTGGCTAAGGACGAGGTCCATAAAATCGTCGCCCAGAACCATAACTTCGACCCTGAGGATCTGGAGTCGATCGAAGAGTGGGACACCATCAAGAGCCAGCAGACGGTCGGAAAGATCTTTACCGCGATGGATGTCTTCCTCGGCGGCGTGGGCATCGTGACCCTTGCACTCGGCGCTGTCGGCATTGTGAACATCATGCTGGTTACCGTCTCGGAGCGCACCCGTGAGATCGGTCTGTTGAAAGCCCTGGGAGCCACCCGCACCAGCATCCTGGGACAGATCATGATGGAAGGCCTGGTGCTGACCGGTGTCAGCGGTTTCGTGGGAATATCCGCTGCTGCTATCTTCATGGCCGTGCTGCACGCCCTGATGGGGAACAACCAGATCGGCTTCGATCCGCCGAGGATCGTGCCGTGGTCGGCTGCCCTTGCCATGGGAACCCTGACCCTGTGCGGCTTGCTCGCCTGCTTCTACCCGGCGCGTCAGGCTGCAATGCTGGAGCCGGTGGAAGCCCTGAGAAAGGATTAGCCATGTTGAAGGACATCTTCGGACAGGCCATTGAAGCCATGCGCCACAACCTGCGGCGCACGATGATCACCATCATCGGCATGGCGTGGGGCATCGCCACCGTCGTGCTGTTGCTGGCCTACGGGAACGGCTTCGGTAAGGCAATTGAGGCGATCTTCTCGCAGTGGGGAACCAACCTGCTGGGAGCGTTTCCCGGCAAGACCAGCGAGCAGGTAGGCGGCTCCAAGGCAGGCGTCATCATCAAGTTCACCCTGGATGACGTCGAGCACATCATGGAGACCGTTCCCGGGATCCAACACGCCACTCCGGTTCTATGGAAACAGGTGCCGGTGAAGAGTGACCTCCATATCTTCACCTGGGAGACAGACGGCGTGATGCCGGAGATCGCTGATGTGCAGAAATGGTCGATAGGCCAAGGCCGCTTCATCACCGCCGAAGACGTGAGCTCACGCGCGCATGTCACCGTCATCGGTCCTGAGGCGAAAGACAAGCTTTTCGGCGGTGTGGATGCCCTGGGACAGACCATCCGCGTGAACGGTATCGCATTTCAGGTCGTTGGTATTCTGAAGCCGAAGATGCAGGAGGGCGATGACAACGTCAACCGCATCATCAATATTCCGTACTCCACGATGTCCGACATCAAAGACATCAAGTATCCAGACGGCATCTGGATGAGCTACCAGGGCAACCAT
>JAEKKE010000325.1 GCA_019510535.1 Acidobacteriota bacterium | reverse complement strand
AGCGCCGTACGGAGTCGGTGCAACGGCAAAGGCTGCTGATGCCGCTGCTGGTCGATCTGCAGCCGGCGCAGATGCTTGCCTTTGCGGAGCTGGCTGACGAGTTGGACCGCAACGGCTTTGAAGCCGAGCCCTTTGGACCTCGAACTCTGGCTGTCAAAGCCGCTCCTGTTGGCCTGGAGGGTAAGGAGCTGGAGCATCTACTGGATGAGGTGCTGGCGGATGATCGCACGGGACAGGTTGAGAACGCCGAAGCACGCCGCACCAGGATTGCCGCGTCGATCGCCTGCCATGCAGCGATCAAGATTAATATGCCGCTTGATCCGGCAAAGATTGAGTGGTTGCTGGCGGAGTTGGCGAAGACTCAACATCCGACAAGCTGCCCGCATGGGCGGCCGATCGCGTTGCGTTATTCGCTGAAGGAGATTCAGCGGGCCTTCAATCGCATTTGAGCTCCGTTGTCATTGCTAATTGGTGTAGCGGAGGGCTTCCGCATCCTATGGGCGTTTTCCGCAATGAAAACGCCGCTGCACCGTTGTCATTGCTAATTGGTGTAGCGGAGGGCTTCCGCATCCTATGGGCGTTTTCCGCAATGAAAACGCCGCTGCACGCTCCTGCGGCATACCCAACAACAGGGAAAACGCTCTAAAGTTCATCCTGATGGCTCCAGACGCGGCACTGGACAGCAATTGCCGATAGACTTAAAAGGTTATGACTCGTGAGCAATTGGATCTTGCGCGGCGTCGTGCCTTTGGGCTGGACAGCAATGCGCTTTTAATTTTGGAAGACGCCCGTGCGTGGGTTGACCGCACGGGACTCGTTCTGTGGACGCCGAAGACGCAGCTTGCTGCACCCGCCCCCGTCTTCGTTTCGGCGGTAAGTGGAGTTGCGGAACCTGGTGTGGCCGAGGCAGAGGTCGCAAAACAGATGCTGGGCCGTCTGGTTCGTGAGGGAGCAGCGGTGCCGTTACTCCTCCTTGGAGGCGCCGCCCCCGGCGATATTCCGGATTTTGTCGTGAGCGCAGCCGCGCTGCCGTATCTCTACACGCTGCGTGGCGACAAGAACTGGAAGGCAGCCCCGGCGGCATCTTCGCTTTCGCCACTCGCGCTGAAGGTCTGGAGCGTGTTGAAGTCCAAGGGACCGCAGACCGTCTCCAACTTGCTTCCGGAGCTTGGCCGCGAGCTGACGCACGCCGCCGTGCTGCGTGCGCTTAGCGACTTGTGGGCCACGCTGCGCGTGATCCCGGTGTACCAGGATGGGGAAGAAGAGACTCAGTGGGAGCTGCTTACAGCGCGGTTTACCAAGCAGATCAAGGCCGGCGGCAATGCTGGTGTGCCGACGGCTCTCTCGGCCATGATCTCGCTGTATCTGAGCGCGGTGCTGGTTGCGGAGCTCGATGAGATTGAGGTGTTTCTCTCGCCTCTGGTGGCGCGCTCGAAGGTGCGTGATGCGGTTAGCGGTTTGAATGCCGCCCGTCAGCTCGAGGAAGTGGTGCTCGAAGGCAAGACGCTGCTGCACATTCGCGGCGAGCTGCCTGAGATGCCGGAGATTGTTCCTGTTGAAGTGGCCTCCGAAGGAGCGGGCGAAGGTGTCGATGTGGGTGATGTCGGCGCGACTGAGCCTGATCGTGAGGGACTGCTCCAACGCGCTCGTCAGCGTACCGAAAAGACCTTTGCCGCAGACCGCCGTCCCACGGAGCGCAGGCCATCCAGAGAAGGTGAGCGCCCTGCCCGCAGAAGCTTCCGCACCGAAGAAGGCACTGCCGGCGGTGAGCGTAAACCGTTCCGCCCGCGTAAGGAGTTTGGTGATCGCAAGCCGTTTGATGGTGAGCGCAAGCCCTTCCGCCCGCGCGAAGCCGGTGAAGGCAGTGAGCGGCCAGCCCGCCGCAGCTTCGGCGGAGATCGCGACCGCAAGCCTTTCCAGCGCAAGCCATTCGACGGTGAACGTAAGCCTTTCCGTCCGCGCGAAGCGGGCGAAGGCCGTGAACGTCCAGCCCGCCGCAGTTTCGGTGGCGACGGCGAGCGCAAACCTTTCCGTCCACGTGAGGAAGGCGCAGGCGGTGAGCGTCCGGCACGTCGCAGCTTCGGCGGCGACCGCGATCGCAAGCCATTCCAGCGCAAGCCGTTTGATGGTGAACGTAAGCCTTTCC
Organism: Acidobacteriota bacterium; assembly: GCA_019510535.1. GTDB lineage: Bacteria > Acidobacteriota > Terriglobia > Terriglobales > Acidobacteriaceae > Terriglobus. Next base: position 6,067 of record JAEKKE010000325.1, on the reverse strand, counting down.
GTCCGCGTGAAGCGGGCGAAGGCGGCGAACGTCCAGCCCGCCGCAGTTTCGGTGGCGACGGCGAACGCAAGCCGTATTCGCGTAAGCCGTTTGATGGCGAGCGTAAGCCTTTCCGTCCGCGTGAAGGGGGCGAAGGCGGTGAACGTCCAGCGCGTCGCAGCTTTGGTGGCGATGGCGAGCGCAAGCCGTATTCGCGTAAGCCGTTCGATGGTGAGCGTAAGCCTTTCCGTCCGCGCGAAGCGGGCGAAGGCGGTGAGCGTCCAGCGCGTCGCAGCTTTGGCGGTGACCGCGATCGCAAACCTTTCCAGCGTAAACCGTTCGATGGCGAGCGGAAGCCTTTCCGCAAGCGCGAAGAAGGAGCGGGTGGCGAACGTCCGGCACGGCGCAGCTTTGGCGGCGATAGTGACCGCAAGCCATTCCAGCGCAAGCCATTCGATGGCGAGCGGAAGCCTTTCCGCAAGCGTGAGGAGGGAGCGGGTAGCGAACGTCCGGCACGGCGCAGCTTTGGCAGTGATAGCGACCGCAAGCCTTTCCAGCGCAAACCGTTTGAGGGTGAGCGCAAGCCGTTCCGCAAGCGCGAAGAAGGAGCGGGAGAAGATCGTCCGCGCCGTACTTTCAAGGCTGATGGCGGTAAGCCTTCCTTCGGTGGCAAGAAGTTCGGTGGAGCTCCAAAGAAATTTGGCGGAGCGCCCAAGAAGTTCGGGTCGAAGCCGGGTGGAAAGTCCGGAGCGCCGAAGAAGTTCGGCAAGCCCGGAGCCGCGAAGCCGTTCCGTAAAAAGAGTGACGAGTAATGGTGGATCGCAAGCCCGTCGTTGCTATTGACGGACCATCTGGCGCCGGTAAAAGCACGATCGCCACCTTTCTTGCAAAGCGCTTCGGCTTGTTGAACCTGGAGAGCGGTGCGATGTATCGCGCTGTCGCGTTGAAGGCTCTTCGTCTGGGGCTTCCCCTGGACGATGAGCCGGCGCTCTCTTCTATGGCCGAGGCCATGGTCATCGAGCTGCAGCCGACTGAGAACGGGAACCGCGTGCTTCTGGATGGAGAAGACGTTACCGCGCGGTTGCGGGAGAAGGAAGTAACCCAGGCCGCCTCCAAGGTCAGTGTCCATCCCAAGGTCCGTGCCCTGATGGTTGCCGCACAACAGCGGATGGGAGCTCAGGGGGGCGTGGTCATGGAAGGCCGCGACATCGGCACTGTCGTCTTTCCGCAGGCCGAGGTGAAGATCTTCCTCGATGCCTCAGCGGACGCACGGGGACACCGCCGTTTCGTGCAGACCGGTCCCAGCGAAGGCCAACCGACCGAAGACGCGGTTAAGAAGGAGCTGCGGGAGCGCGATGAGCGCGATCGTAATCGCGCCGAATCACCACTGAAGCCTGCCGAAGATGCCGTGCTGGTGGACTCCACCGCGTTGACACTGGATGAGGTCAAGGCCCGGGCGGAGGCGATTGTGCTGGAGAAGTGGCGACGATAGAGCATTTTTCCTGTAGATGTAGTGCAGGGCCAGCGCATCTATGGGCGTTTTCCTCAATGAAAACGCCGCTGCACGCTGCTCCCGGGATACCCAGCAACAGGAAAAATGCTCTAGGCGCGCGATTGGATCGCGTCATCATCCAAATAAGTACGACCAGGCCAAGAACGCCGTACAGCACAAACACGGCGTCCACGACACTCTGTTGGCTCAGCAGCGAGAGAGGTGCGTTGACGCTGGCGTGAGCCACGGCGAGCACGAAGATATTCCCACGCACGCGCTCCCACAGCGCAGTGAAGAGAAACGACAAGCCGAATACGCCGAAAAGAAACGTAGACGCTGTTCGCAAGCCGCTGAGAAGAATGAAAGCGTGCCAGCAGCCCCATATCGCCGCAACGATCATAGTCGCGACAATGGTCCGGTGACGAGTCATCAGTTGCGGGAGCAGCCACCCGCGCCATCCCAATTCCTCTCCGCAACCAGCGAACACAAACTGTAGTAGAGCATGTGCCACAAACAACGGCCACGCATGAGCAGTATGGGTGAGGTCTTCCGGTTTTACTCCAGCCACGAGGGCAGCCGCTGCCGTGCAAACTACACCTGTGGCCAGCAGTACCGGCACCCAGAGCCATTGCCCGCGCGGATTGAGCTTCCGCAGTAAGCCGCCGATCCCGTCCCTTCCGGTCACCAGCAGAGCAGCTATCGCCGGCGCGTAGACGACGCCGATTCTCGAGAGGTATTGTCGCGTCAGACCCGATGACGGCGGCCAAAGCCAGAGCAGGCCGTACCCGATCGTGTATGCGATCAGGAATGCCAACAGAACAAATTTTAGTGTGGGGCTTATACGCGGAGGCTGTTCGATTGGAGTTGCCCCTTCGCCTGGTGCCGTCTTGCCCGCTATATACCGCTGAAGAGATTCGATAGAGCGTTTTCCCTGTTGCTGGGTATCCCGGAAGAGGCACTGGCATTTTCATTGCGGAAAACGCCCACGGATTTGGAAGCCCTACATTTACACCTACGGGGAAAATGCTCAGCGCCCGCAACGACAAAGCCCGCCTACATGGCGGGCGGGTGGTGGATGTCGATCTCCTCGGGACTGGAGGATTCCTTGGGATTCACGAGATCGCGCAGTTCTTTGGCTGGCTTGAAGTACGGCACCCGCTTTGCCGGGACGTCGACTTTGGCGCCCGTCTTCGGATTGCGGCCGATGCGTGGCTTTCTCTGACGTGTACGGAAGGATCCGAAGCCGCGAATCTCAATCTTGTCGCCGGTTTTGAGGGCGCCGATCACGGAGTCAAAGAGGGTATCGACGATGATTTCGCCGTCGCGGCGGGTCAGGTCTCCGAGAGCGGTGACTTTTTCAACGAGGTCGGCCTTGGTCATCGGTATCCTTTCGGGGCTTGCGTGTACGGGGGATCCGAAAATCACGCGTAAATGCGAGACAGCTTTAGCTTTACACGTTTTGACGAACGACGGCAAAGGGTGGTTTCAAAGATTTTTGCCGGTTACTTCCACATGAAATAGAAACCCGGGGCCTCATTCAGCAGTTTGCTCGGGTTTGGGAAGATATCGTCCGGATCGGAGTTCACTAGTGCCGAGAGCAGGCCCGTCTTCTCCTTTCTGGGGCGAACGATGCCAGGCTCGCCCGAGATTCCAACTTCTTTCGCGGTTTCCATCAAAGCGTCGCGGTAGCCACCCTGGCGGTCGATCAGGCCGAGCGGAAGGGCTTGTTCGCCGGTCCAGACCTGTCCAGTAGCCAGAGGCTTGATCTTGTCGTCGGCGACATGGCGGCCCGTGGCGACATCGTGAATGAACTGGACATGCATGTTGTCGACCAGCGTCTGGAAGTATGCCTGTTCCTTGGGGGTGAGGTCGCGGGTGGGATTTCCGGCGTCTTTCAACTCACCTGCCTTGAGAATGACATTCTTCAGCTTGGCCCAGCGCATCAGGTCGCCGTAGTTCATCCACTCCATGATGACGCCGATGGAGCCGACGACCGAGGCCTGGTTGGCATAGATGCGGTCGCAGCCGGAGGCAATGTAATAGGCTCCCGATGCGCCAACTGACTCGATGCTGGCAATGATCTTCTTGTGCTTCGCCTGCTTGACGCGCAGTACCTCGTGGTAGATCTCCTGCGAGGCGGCAGCTCCGCCGCCAGGTGAGTTGATGCGCAGGATGATGGCTTTGACATCGTCATTGTCGGCCATCTTGCGGAGCTGTTCATTGAACTTGTCTGACGAAAGGATGACGCCGTTGACTTCAATGACGCCAATCTTACCGCCGGAACCGAAGCTGCCTGCCGTGGACTCCGTGTCAACGCCGCCGGCTTTGATGACGGCATAGACAAACAGCGAGAAGAGGCAGACCAGGACGACCGTAGCTCCCCCGATGATGCCGATCCAGAACCACGGAGAGCGCGGCCGCCGCGGTGGACGGGCGGCATAGTAGCCGTAAGGCTGCTGGGGTGGCGGCGGAGGAGGAGGCGGAGCGTAGGTATAGGCCTGCTGTGCAGCCGGGGCAGGTTGAGACTGCGGCGGAGGTGGATCCTGTGGCGGCGGGCTCTGGAACTCGTCCTGCATAGATGTCGTTGAGTGTACACCGCAAAACTGCGTCTGAGCGCATATCGCTCACGTCTAAAGGAAGAGTATGATAAGCGGCGACAAACCCTTATCATTGCGAAAGCCGGCTATGCAGCGCCCGAAGATCAGTATCGTCATCCCCGCGTTCAACGAACAGGCGCGTATTGAAAGAACCCTGGACCGCGTTCTGACCTGTGTGAACGACCGTGGATGGGATGCTGAGGTACTGGTCGTCGACGACGGCTCTACCGATCACACCCCTGCCATCATCAAGCGCTGGATGGAGCACCATCCGCGCCTGAAGCTCATCCATAACCGCGGCAACCGGGGGAAGGGCTACAGCGTCCGCAATGGACTGCTACAGGCTGCGGGCGAGATCGTGATGTTTACGGATGCCGATCTTTCGGCCCCGATGGAAGAGGCCGAGCGGCTGTTTGCCGCCCTCGATGCCGGCGCCGATGTAGCCATCGGCTCGCGTTGGCTGGAACGCCAGCGGCAGACCATCCATCAGCCGCTCTACCGGCGTTTCTTTGGACGCTGTTTCAATGCCATGACGCGCCTGGTCATGGGGCTTCCGTATAAGGACACCCAGTGCGGCTTCAAGGCTTTTCGCCGCAGCGCCGCGCAGGTGATCTTCCGGCTGCAGCGCATCGAGCGCTGGGGCTTCGACCCGGAGATACTTTTCATCGCCCGCAAGTTGCGTTATATCGTCCGCGAGGTTCCGGTGACCTGGGGCCACGACGAGCGGTCGCAGATGAGCTACCTGAAAGACGGCGCCAAGATGCTGGAAGAGCTGGCCATCATCCGCTGGAACTCGCTGGTCGGACGGTACGACAAAGACATCGCCGCAATGAAAGACACCAGCAGCATGGTCACGCCGCAGGTTGAGCGTCCGGCGCCGGTGGAAGTAGCACGGCGGTAGAAATTCTCAAAAGTGTGTAACCGAACGGGTGCATGGGTTTTCCCAATTGCTGTCCTACGAGGCGAAACGGCAGCAGCTGATCCAGCACGTTGTCGGCTGGGTAAGCAGACCGTTATCGCTGAACCTCTGAAAGAACTCCTCCAGAGCCTGCATAAACGCCGCATGGCGCGGGTCGCCGGGAAGGGGAGCCATGGAATAAGACATCGCCTGGCCGGTCAGGACGTCGCGTGTCAGCTTCTGCTTGCCTGCGATTGTGGTCTGGCGAACCTCTCCTCCGGGGAAGAGAGTCTCCAGCTTGTCATGCACGCGATAGCTATCGCGGACGTAGCGGTAGTCAGTTCCGTGCGTGGTGAGCAGCGACTCAAAGGCTTGTGACAGAGCTGAGTCATCCTTAGATCGCCCTGCTGACCAGAGCCACCCATCCCCCGGACTTGAGGATGCGCTGAAACTCCGGAAGCGCCCGTGCATGATCGAACCAGTGAAAGGCTCTGCCTGCTGCTATCAGATCGACGGAGTGGTCAGAGAGCGTTGTTGCTTCGGCCGTGGCGTCGACCAGGGTGAGGTTCGAGTGCCCACCGTACTGCGCCGCGCAGGCAGCTTGCATCTCGGCGTTCGGCTCGATGGCGATGGTGGGGTTGCCATTATTGAGGAAGAGCTCGGTCAGCATGCCGGTGCCGGCGCCGATATCAGCAACCGTATCAGCGGATCTCAGGCCGGTCCACTCGCGCAAAGTATGTGTGACCTCTGCTGCGGGATAGCCGAGCCGGTATTGCTGATAGGCGCTAGCGCGACCTGTGAAGCGTTCCGTATGGCACATGGCTAGTTCGAAGTGAGTACAGTCTATTAGTTGTTCCGCACGGCCCATGGGCCTGTTTGGAGGCTAACGCGTTTTCCGCCAGCGATTCAGGGCGAAGAGGAAGTAAGCCGCCTGGATTCCCAGGACAAACGCATAGGCAAGGACAAGGTGACGATGCGCCATCTTAGATAGCCTCCTGCAGTTCCGCCAGACGCTCCCGGCGGGCACTAATGAGCCGGAAGCCGATCATGACGCAGCCCCAGAGAAACCAACCGGCAAGGTTCCAAAGGAAGGCTGGGTAC
>JAEKKE010000324.1 GCA_019510535.1 Acidobacteriota bacterium | reverse complement strand
CTTCAAAATGGCTCCACTGCACCACCACTTCGAGCTGCTGGGGTGGAGCGAGAGCAAGGTTATCGTCCGGTTCTGGATTGCAGCCCTGGTCTTTGCTCTGTTCGCTCTTACGACCCTGAAATTACGCTAGAGCATTCTTCCTGTGGGTGTGATGCAGGGTTTCCGCATTTATGGGTGTTTTCCGCAATGAAAACGCCACTACACGCCCTTTCCGGGAAACCCAGCAACAGGGAAAATGCTCCAGTGTGTGCTCTCCGGGAGGGGAGTTCATCGTCCATTCTTTTGGCAGCCGGTAAATGAGGCGGCCGGATCTCTCTTTCGTCTTGATGCCCAGGGCTAGGTGAGGTGGTAGCCTTGATTGCAATCTCCTGACAGACCGCACCAAGAGCAGATATTTGCTCTCTGCGGAATGACAAACAAGAAGAGCGAATTTACGTAGAAACAATGATCGAGCTGAAGAATAAACGTGTCCTCGTTGTTGGTCTTGGAAAGTCAGGCCTGGCTGCTGCTCACTTTCTTAAGGAGCAGGGAGCCCTTGTCACCGTTTCGGACTCCAGGTCGGCTTCAGCGCTGTCAGCAGAGCTGCCGGCGCTGCTGGAGGCGGGTATTGCGGTAGAGACGGGCGGGCATGGTGTGCTGACCTTCCGTCGGCAGGATCTGCTGGTGGTTTCGCCCGGCGTCCCGCTGGACACGGAAGAGATCGCATATGCCGTGGCTGCCGGCGTGCCGGTGATTGGTGAGGTAGAGCTTGCGTCCTACTTCCTGAAGGGGCAGATCATCGCCATTACCGGGTCGAATGGGAAGACGACAACCACCTCGCTGATCGGTCATATTCTGAAGACCGCTGGTCTGCCGGCGTTGGTGGGCGGCAATATCGGAACTCCGGTCCTGAACCTTCGCCGCGTCTCCACCCATAAGCATTGGGTGGTGTTGGAAGTTTCGAGCTTCCAGTTGGAGACGGTGACCCACTTCCATCCGAAGATCGCCGTGGTCCTGAACATCACGCCTGATCATCTGGACCGCCATGGCACCTTTGAGGCCTATGCCGCGGCAAAATACCGCATCACCATCGCGCAGGACCCCTCGGACTTCCTTGTACTGAACGCCGAAGATGTGCCCACGCAGTTGACCGCATCGCATACGAAGGCCGGTATCTATTGGTTCTCGCCCTCGCGGCAGATCAAGCAGGGAGCGTTTGTCCACGGCGACGGCATCTACTTCAAACAGAAGGAAGGCCATCGCCCGGAGCCGATCATGCCGATCAGCGAGATCCCCCTCAAGGGCGCTCACAATATCGAGAACGTCCTTGCAGCCATCACCGCGGCAAGGCTTGCGGGTGTCTCGAAAGAACAGGTGCGTGCAGCTGTAGCCAGCTTCAAGGCGGTAGAACACCGTCTTGAGTTCGTGCGCAAGGTAAACGGTGTGGACTATTACAACGACTCGAAGGCCACGAATGTGGATGCTACGGTGAAGGCGTTGGAGTCGTTTCCAAAGGGAATCCACCTGATTCTCGGTGGCAAGGACAAGGATTCGGACTACCGTACACTCGTGCCTCTGTTGAAAGACAGGGCTGTCGCTGTTTACACCATTGGTTCAGCCGCGGAAAAGATCGAGTCGCACCTTAACAAAGTAGTCAACATAGTCTCAGCGGGAACTTTGGAAAACGCACTCGCTCAGGCAAAGGAAGCTGCCCAACCAGGCGAAGTCGTCTTGTTGGCGCCTGCATGTGCGAGCTTCGATCAGTTCCAGAGTTACGAACACCGCGGCCGCGTCTTCAAGGAGACGGTAAACGGCTGGGCGGAGTAGGCCGGCACGACGGCGAGCCTGCCCGCTTCGGATGAAGGCAGGAAATGGCAAAGCGCGTCGGCGTCGATAAATGGTTGTTCTTCGTGGTGGTGCTGCTGGTCCTTATCGGGCTGGTGATGGTCTTTTCCGCTTCGGCTGTGATGGCCAAGGAGCGCTACGGTTCGCCGTACACCTTCGTCAGCAAGCAGGCAATGTGGGCCTTAACGGGCCTAGGCGCGTTGCTGGTGCTGATGCGCGTCGACTACCGCAAGTTCAATAACCCTAAGGTTGTTCTGCCATCGGTCGCGATCACGATGCTGCTGTTGATCGGCGTCTTTGCGATGCGCGACTCGCACAACACGCACCGCTGGTTCAAAATCGGCCCGTTCTTTGGCTTTCAGCCCTCTGAGATCGCCAAGCCGGTGCTGGTGCTGTTCCTTGCCTGGTTTCTGCAGAACCGTATGCATTGCATGGACGACCTGAAGGGGACCATTCTGCGGGCGGCGGCGCCTCCGCTGTTGATGATTGCCCTCGTCCTGAAGGAGCCCGATCTTGGTACAGCCATGGTGTGTGCCGCGGTACTCGCCCTGATGCTGTATCTGGCCGGCGCGCAGATGCGCTACTTTGCCATTGGAGCAGCGCTGGCTTCGCCGGTGATGTACTTCATGCTCTTTCATGTCGCCTGGCGCCGCGCCCGCATGCTGGCGTATATGGATCCGGAGAAAGATCCGCGCGGAACGGGATTCCACATTCTGCAGTCGCTCATTGCCGTTGGCACCGGCGGCTTCCATGGGCTTGGCCTGATGGAAGGCCGGCAGAAGCTGTTCTATCTGCCGGAGCCGCACACGGACTTTATCTATGCCAATGTCTGCGAAGAGCTGGGGCTGCTTGGGGCCCTGTTCGTAGTTGCGCTCTTTGTTGTCCTTGGGTACCGGGGACTGCGTACGGCGTTTCTATCAACCGATCCGTTTGCCCGATTTCTGGCGTTCGGGATTACCTGCGCGGTCATCATCCAGGCCTTCTTCAATATCAGCGTGGTGCTGGCGTTGCTGCCTACCAAGGGCATTCCGCTGCCGTTTATCTCCTCGGGAGGCACGAGCGTGTTTATCACGCTGGCCAGTATGGGTGTGCTGCTGAACATCTCGCGCGAGACCGATTAGACACGATATAGGGATATAAGAAGCAAATGAAAGTACTGATTGCCGGCGGCGGCACTGGTGGTCATGTTGTTCCGGCGCTCGCCATCGGACGCAAATTGCGCGATGCGTTTGGAGCCGAGGTGCGTTTTGTCGGCACCGAGCGTGGGCTTGAGACAAAGCTGATTCCGGAGGCTGGATTCCCGCTGGAACTAGTGAAGTCTGGTCAGTTGAAGAACGTCAGCCTGATGACTCGTCTAAAGACCTTCACGGAGCTTCCCCTTGGGGTGCTGCATTGCACTCGACTCATCCGGAATTTCCGGCCGGATGTCGTAGTGGGTGTCGGCGGTTACGCCAGCGGGCCGGCAATGGCAGCAGCGGTCTTGCTGAGGGTTCCCACGCTGGCCTATGAGCCAAACGCCTTACCCGGCATGACCAATCGCCTGGTGGGCAAGTACGTCAGCGCTGCGGCCGTTGCCTATGACCAGACCACGCACTATTTCCGCAATGCAACGGTGACCGGCGTGCCCGTCAGGCCGGAGATCTTCGACCTTGCACGGAAGCCGGAAGGGGCGCCACCGCGGCTGCTGGTGACGGCTGGAAGCCAGGGCGCTGCAGTCTTCAATGAGTTCGTTCCGAAGATCGCTGCGCGTCTGCTTGAGACGATTTCGGGGCTGACTATCGTCCACCAAGCCGGCGCACGAAACCTGGAGAAGACTCGGGAGGCTTTTGCGGCGAGTGGAGCGGATGGTTCACACATCTCTGTGGAGGCGTTTTTGAACGATATGCCGCAGCAGTACGCGGCAGCGGACATAGTCCTGGCCCGTTCGGGGAGCACAGTTTCGGAATTGTGCGCGGCGGGCAAACCGTCGTTACTGGTTCCTTTTCCGCAAGCGGCTGACGATCACCAGCGAAAGAATGCAGAGGTGCTTGGGAACGCCGGCGCCGCCGTGGTGTTGTTGCAGAAGGACGTCACCGAGCAGAGCCTGCTGGCGGCTCTGACGGGGTTGCTCACCGATCGGGAAAGGCGAGAGAGGATGAGTGCAGCAGCGCGATCGCTGGCCAGGCCGGGAGCTTTGGAACGAATTGTCGAGATGATACGAGGACTGGCGGACAGCAAAAAGGGCTGAGACAGTGTGTCTCAGCCCTTTGGGTTTTGTGGACTAGCGATTTTTCTCTGTAGGTGTAGAGTAGGGCTTCCGCATCTATGGGCGTTTTCCGCAATGAAAACGCCGCTTCACGCCCTTTCCGGAATACCCAGCAACAGGGAAAAACGCTTAGCGGTGTCCGCCGCCACCGCCGTGGAAGCCACCGCCGCCACCACCGTGGAAGCCGCCTCCACCGCCACCGCCGGAGAAGCCACGGCCACCGCCGAAGCCTCCTCCGCCACCGAAGTTACCGCCGCTGCTACGGGGAGCGCTGAAGCCGCCACCGCCAAAGCCTCCACGATTGCCGCCGAAGCTCGGCTGGCTGCCACCGAAGCTGCCACGGTTTCCGCCAAAGCTGGGCTGGTTTCCACCAAAGCCGCCGCGGTTTACGTTGCCGCCGAAGTTCTGACCGCCGTTGAAGGCCTGACGGTTTCCGTCAAAACGCTGTGCTCCACTACCGAAGCTGCCGCGATTCTGGCGGAAGTCACGGTTGCTGTGGAACGCCTGGCGGTCACCATTGAAGTTCTGGTTGCCATTGAAGCGCTGCGCTCCGCCATTGAAGCCACCACGGTTTGCCGTGACATTGGTCCGGTTGAAGTTGTTCACCGTCGTACCGCCGTGGAAGTTGGCGTACCGCGCGGGTGGATTGCGCTGGAAGCTGGCGCCGCCGGGATGAACGGGGACTCCACGATACGGCTGGTTATAGAACGATCCGCGGAAGCCAGGCCTGAAGTTGCAATAGGCGCGGTTGTACCAGAAGCGGCCGCCGTTCCAATAACCGCCATAGAAGCCGGTGCCAAAGTAGCCGAAGCCGTAGTTGATGCCGCCGTAGTAGCCAATTGTGGATCCCCAGTAACCGGGATGCCAGAAGTAGGCGCTATCACCCCATCCCCACCAGCCGGGAGTCCAAAGGGCGCCCATATAAGGAGGAAGCACCCAGGCGCCATCGACCCAGTAATAGCCGTCCGGACCGTAAGCCCAGTAGCCGGGAGTCCAGATATAACCATCATCCGGCGCTACAGGCTGCGCATACACAGGGATAGGAGGTGGGGCAATGCCCACGGAGACAAACACGGCAGCGTGCGCCGCCGTTGGAACGATCGCTGCTCCGAGGGCAAGGGCCGAGCCTAAGATCATCTTTCCGAACGACTTACGAATTGTACTTGCGACATCCATCGGGTCACCTTGCCGCTGTTCGCGCCTTCGTCCTTGCGCGGTGTGTGCGGCGAGCTTCCGGCCTAAAGGGGAAGGTCCGGCACTCGTTTTAAGAGACACCGGACCCTGGGGAAAGTTGCTTGTTGGCGGGGAGCTGCTAGTGGGTTAGGGCCTGCCAGGCGCTATAGACATAGACGCCGATGATGCCTGCGGTCGCCAGACCGGCGGCGCCACCCAGGACACGCAACATGGGTTGCAACCTATTGACTTTCCGAACGATTTCCATTTGTTCGGTCTTTTCGACAGTGTTGGAGTCGCTGAGAAAGAGCTGGTCCTCCTCATAACGGGTAAGCGTTCCGCGATACGCCAGAAGCGCGAGAAAACAGGCGGTGAGCGCCGCCCATATGATCAGCATCAGTTGCATAGACATTGTTGAAACCCTCCGAAAGGCTGCAATAGCCGGCTCGGGATACCGGGCGGGTCCGCTTTATTTCGCGGGCTCTCGGGGTAGGCAGGGCCGTTCGCGCGGAATGATACTCCTGCCGATAACTGACGCACTATAGCTTTCAGAAAATAAATTTATGGGCGAACCAGATAGAAGAGCACGGTGGCGATTCCACCGAGGACGGCCAGGGTGGCTGTCATCAACCCGACAATGAACCAGGCAGCCATGCGTTTCTGCCGTTCAGTCGGGTGGGTAATCCCGAAGAAGTCGATAAACCAGTTGGCGATGAAGCTGATCACGATGACACCGGCTCTCCTTATGGAAGATGCCGGGCCAGGTGGAAAGGGTTCGTAAACGAAACCGGCCGCCAAATTTGGCGGCCGGTCTTACCAAGGCGATCCTTCTGGAACTCGATCTCATCCGCGCAGGACTTGAATGGCGCTTACGACATAAATTCCCAGCAGCGCGGCAGAGAGGGCAATGGTGGTTCCACCGGCGAAGGCAACAAAAGGTTTAAGGAGCTGGATTCTCCGCTGGATGTCGTCCTGACGGCGTTTTTCTTCGCCGAGGATATTTTCATCCAGGAAGATCTGGTCTTCTTCCCCGCGGGTAAGAAGACCACGATAGACCATAAGGGCAGTCGTGGAAAGAAATAGGAAGGCCCAAACGGTCCAGAGCAGGGTCATGGTGCTCATTGGGGGTACACCTCCTGAGAGAATCACTGCAGGCGTACTAGAACGGTGCTGTCTGTGTGGGGGATTTCGCAGCGTCCACACGAGATGACGGTCATGCCTACCGGCGGGTCTGCGACGGGCAGTATGCAGGCTCGGACGGTAGAAAAGGCCGCCCACACGGAAATATACGCCGGTTTCGGAACACTGGTCCAAAATGCATCCATTTAGGTACGACGGCATCCATTACTTGTGTAGCGGGGCGCAAAATCGCCCCTTGCCCGGCCTTCCGAGGGGGCATACACTTAGATAGAGATCGACTGAATAGGAGTTTCTTACCATGGCCACTACTGCCGCTACCCCCGAGGTTGTTGAGGTTGTTTCCTCACCGATGCCCTCGTCGCAGCCCGTCAACCTGACCGCGGCGGCGATTGCCAAGGTGAAGGAGATTATGGCTACCCAGGATCCAGTCCCGGCCGGTCTGCGCATCGGTGTTGTAGGCGGCGGATGCTCCGGCTTCCAGTACTCCATGAGCTTCGAGAACCAGCAGGGCATGATGGACAAGGTCGTCCGCTACGAAGACCTGAAGGTCTTTATAGACGCCACCAGCGCCATGTACCTGAACGGCTGCACCGTGGACTACGTCGAGACGCTGGAGGCCGCCGGCTTCAAGTTCGACAATCCCCAGGTGAAGAGCACCTGCGGCTGCGGATCGAGCTTCAGCGTGTAAGTTTCTGATTTCCGGTGAAAAGACCTCGCCTTGGGCGAGGTCTTTTCTTTTGTATGAGTTTGATGGAAATGGACCTCCGAAAGGGGTCA
>JAEKKE010000323.1 GCA_019510535.1 Acidobacteriota bacterium | reverse complement strand
GCAGTTCCTCGCCTTCTGTGCCCGGAACCACGTTCCGGTGGACTTCGTTTCTACTCACGGCTATGCGGACGAGCCCGTAAAGCGGCTGCTCGGCACCGACGAGGTCATTGCGCCGGAAGATCGCGTCGCTGCCGTTGTCGCAAAAGTGCGGCGCCAGATCGACTCTTCGCCGACGCCGCACCTCCCCTTGCTCTGGACCGAATGGAACGTCTATCCCGCTCACGATGCCCGTGAGACGCCGTATGTCGGCCCGGCTCTCGCGAACACCATCCGAGAGAGCGATGGCAATGTCGACTATCTCTCGTTCTGGACTTTCTCTGAGGTCTTCGAAGAGGGAGGCCCGGCGCGCGCTCCCTTTACGCAGTTCGGCATCCGAGCGATGGGCGGGATCAACAAACCCGCGTTCTATGACTTTGCTCTGCTGCATAAGCTCGGTGAGCAGCGTATCGCTAACCCATCGAAGAACGCCATCGTGACTCGGCTCGCGGACGGACGGCTGGCCATCGCTCTGTGGAATCTGGTCGATCCCGAGGCACAACCGCAAACCAGTACTGTGACGCTGCAGCTCCAGGGTGTCAGCGCGCATGCGGAGGTAAGCATCCAGCGTGTCGATGAGACGCATAGCAACGTTGCGCCCTTCTACAAAGCGATGGGAAGCCCCGTAAGCCCCACGGCTGCCCAGGCCGCGGAGCTTAACAGCAAGACCGCTCTGGAAGAGCCCGAGCGTTTGCGGTTGGCAAACGGCGCCCTTCGTCTGCAACTCGCGCCAAATGCTCTGCTTCTGGTAACGGTCGAGAAATAGGTGCATCCTCTTTGCTACGGCTGGCTTCTAACGAGATCAAACGCGCCTGTCGCGGCGGACCTACAACAAGCGAGAGGGAAGCATGGCTTCAGCCGCCGCTACTGGTGCAGCCTGCGCTTCGGCCGTAAGCGCTTCCTCATCTCCTGCGTCACCATCTTCACCATTGCCAGCTTCTTCTGCGGAGCAGCCCCGAGTCTGGCGCTCATGCTATTAGCTCGTGTGATTCAGGGCGCCGGCGGAGGAGCGCTGCAGCCCTTGTCGCAGGCCATCCTGCTGGAGTCATTCCCGCCGGCCAAACGAGGCGCGGCGATGGCCGTCTTCGCGCTCGGTGTGGTCGTCGCTCCTGTTATCGGCCCTACGCTTGGCGGCTGGCTAACCGATACCTACTCCTGGCGATACGCCTTCTACATCAACATCCCGGTCGGCCTTCTGGCAGTCTTTATGATCGGCCGGTTCGTGAAGGATCCTCCTTATATCGCCAAGGCGAAGGTCCCGGCGTTCGACATGATCGGCTTCGGTACACTGTGCGTCTGGACTGGCTGTCTGCAGATCATTCTCGATAAGGGACAGGAAGACGACTGGTTCGGAGCCGTCTGGATTCGCTGGGCTGCGACATTCCTGGTGGTCTCACTGATCTGGTTCATCATTCACTCTTGGCGATCGCGCGATCCGCTTGTGTGCCTGCAGATCCTGAAGAATCGCAACTTCGCTGTCGGCTGCGTGCTGATTCTGCTCTTCGGCATGGCTATCTACTCGACGGTGACGGTCCTTCCGCTCTTCTACCAGGAGTTGCTCGGTTACACAGCCTTCACTGCCGGCCTGGTGGTGGCTCCTCGCGGACTAGGCGCGATCTTTGGCTCGGTTCTGGTGGGCCAGGTCTCGGCGAAGATTGACAATCGCATTCTGCTTGCGCTCGGCTTCCTTGTCTTCGGGCTTACGACGCTTTATTTCGGCAACATCACGCTGGATATCTCGCCGACGACGCTCTTCTGGCCCATCGTGATCACCGGTGTGGCTCTGGCCTTCGTTTTTGTGCCCATCAGTACCATGGCCTACGGCACTTTGCGCAACGACCAGATCGGCAATGCCTCTGGCCTTTTCAACCTGATGCGCAACGTTGGCGGCTCCATTGGAATTTCGATCGCGCAGGCCCTGCTGGTGCGCCGGGCCGCACTTCATCAGAACGAGATCACGAACTCCGTGCCCATCACTGGTGCCGCCTTCCAGCAGGCCGTGCAGACGACGCGGCTGTACCTGGCGGGCTCTTTTCTCGGCCCGGCCAATGCCGCCGCCGGAGCGAACGCCAATCTCTATCAACAACTTATCCGGCAGTCGTTGTACTGGGCATTCGTTGATGTCTTCCGTCTATTAGCGCTGCTATGTCTGGCGTGTGTGGCCATCGTCTGGGCCTTCCAGAAGGTCAAAGGAAAAGGCCCGCCGGCGGGCGCACACTGAGGTGAACGCTCGCAACGCGAGAGTGGGTTAGGAATACCCAAATCCCACAAAAACGAATTAACGGAAACCGAATTTCTCGATAGGTCCTAAAATGTTGGCCGATGACTCCCGCTGACTTTCGCAGGATCGCACTCTCACTTCCCGGAGCCGAAGAGGGTTCGCATATGGGTGCGGCCGATTTTCGCGTCGGCGGACGTATTTTTGCGACACTCGCCGCAGAGGCCAAAGGCTATGGCAACCTGATGCTCGATCCGGAGACACAGCAGCCCCTGGTGGAAGAGTTGCCGGAGATCTTTCTGCCTGTCCCTGGCGGCTGGGGACGCAATGGAGCCACCCACATGGTGCTGGCAGCAGCCAGCGAAGACCAGATCCGCGGAGCGCTTATGACGGCACACCGCCTGCGTGTTGCGAAGAATACAAAAACCGCCAGACCGGCCAGGTCGATTAAGACTTCGACGGTGGTGAAATCGCGGCCGGTGAAATCCACATCCACCAAGGCTGTGAAGCAGGCAAGAGCGAAAGCGCCGAAAGCTTGATCGAGAATTAACTTGCCCACCACCGCGGGACAGGAGCACTCTTCCGGCATGGCAAAGCTACCCTTCGTACACCTTGAACTGACGACGCCGGACTTGGCCGCAGCAAAGGCCTTCTACGGCGAGTTATGCGGATGGACCTACCAGGATCACCAGATGCCCGTTGGGGTGTACTCCATTTTCCAGACCGACTCCGGCCCGGGTGGCGGCATGTTCACGATGCCCGGAGCTCCCACCCAGTGGACCCCCTACGTCGGCGTTGAGAACCTGAAGGAGTCGACCGATAAAGCTGTTTCCCTCGGTGCGAAGCTCCTGCATGGAGATACGGTGGAGGGGATGGGTGCTTTCTCTATCCTGCTTGATCCTACCGGCGCGATGTTTGCCCTTTGGGAGCCGAAGAAGGCCTAGAGCATTTTCCTGTAGGTGTAGTGCCGGGCGTGGGCATCTATGGGCGTTTTCCGCAATGAAAACGCCGCTGCACGCTGCTCCCGGGATACCCAGCAACAGGAAAAACGCTCTCAGTTATTCGTCGTCGAGCGACACCTTTGCCTCTCCATCGCGAAGCGAGGTGGCCATGAACTGTGGCCGCCTGCGAGTTCTCTTCTTCGCAGGTGCGGGGGTAGCTGGCTTGGGGTCAAGGCGGTAGACGATAAGCAAATTCCGCTCCGGATCATCGAGTGCCGGATACTCGGCGACCCGTGTCAGCTTATACAGCGGCGCCAGGGCGTCCATCTTGTCGTCTTCCACCAGATTCCAGGTGATGAACCATCCGGGCTTGTAGGCGGCGACACGCTGGTCCAGCGCCATAGTGCCGAAGTCGTCGCAGATGGCCGGCAGTCCGGTCATCAGGGCCAGATTCGATCCGGAGATGGAGAGCACCAGGTGGTTGCCGCGCGGGTCCGCATCGATGAGGGAGCGGATTCGGCGGGCTGCATTCAGGTACGTGTACTCCGGATTGCGTACATAGTGGACCGTCTCGACCGCGTGTAGCACTGCGACGATTGTTAATGCCGCAGCAGCCGCGCCGCGCGCCATGGCACGGTCCTCAGAGAGCAGCGTCAGCGAGATGGCCAACAGGATCGTCAGCGGAACCGCGATCACCAGGTAATACCTGGGCTGAAGATTGTTGTGATACGCCAGGAAAAAGAAGTAGCCGCCTACCCATAACAGAAGCGAGACGTATAGCGGGTTGCGCCACGCTTTCCGATGGGTTAGCACGACCGCGCCAAGCGCGATGGCGACCAGGAAGTAGGAGGCCCGTCCCATCCACATGCCGTCGCGGAAGGTATTGACGATCACCTTCCATAAAGGCTCTTTGTCGAAGCTGGTGTACGAATTCGCGCTGAACAGGTAGCGGTAGTCGGCCAGGTAATGCGGCCGGACGAAGAGCAGGAAGTATCCACTCCAGATCGCGGCGGCGATCACGCCTGCCGGAAGAGCGAACCGCAGCGCCGCCCGCCAGTTGTATTCAGACTGCGCGAAGACCATCCAGAAGATAGCGGGGAGCAGGAAGACCGCTGTCGTCTTGGTCAGCACCATGAGGGGCAGAATGATGCCAAGAGCAATCGCCGGGAGCCATCTGGCGCGACCCGTTGCTCCTGGTTGCAGAAACGACCCTGCGTATAGTCCGAGCAGGGTCAGCAGGATGAGCAATGGTTCCAGGATGGCGAGCCGGGTAAATGCGTAGATGAATGGGCTTACCGCCAATAACAAAACCGCTACGGCAGGCACCAGCGAACCCTGGCGCATGCGGCGAAGCAGCAGATAGGTCACGAGCAGAATGCCGCCGAAGACCCCGATGGCCAGGCCGCGCGCCGTGGCCAGGCTGACGCCGAAGATGGAGAAGACGATGGCTTCCAGGAGCGGCCAGACGGGGAGCGCGACGGCAGGATTGAAGTCGCCTGAGACGTACCAGTTTCCCCGCAGGAAATAGCGGATAGCGGCATCGCCGTACCAGCCTTCGTCCGTGTACTTGGCCCAATCCATCCAAGGGGAGTGATTGGGGAAGTCAGCAGTCAGGTGTACGGCGTGCAACGCGAAGAACATTGCCGCGACTGCCAGCAGGGTTCCACGAAGAACACGGTAATTTCCGTTCACATATGGGATTTTAACGGATCATCCCGGCAGTCCACACAGCGGTTTCCAGAAGTGCCGTCCTGGCATCAGCTTTTGGCGTTTATGTGCAGCAACCAACACTGCCCGATTTTGCAACAGCGCAGCAATATTCCCACCTCCCGCCGATAAGCCGGGAAGGAGTGGAACGATGGCTGAGCGGCAGTGGAATCGTATTTTCAGAAAGAACATAGGAGATGTGGTTCTCCACCTTGCACTTGGCGCATCCATCGTTCTGTACGGATGCGGGGCAGGCCAGTCGGGCACATCCGCAGTCCCCAACTCGACTTCCGGCGCCGGATCATCAGGCAGCACATCTGGCGTTCCATTGTTGACGCTGAGCGGAACACAGCTTACCTTTCCTGACACCTCGGTAGGCGCTACCAGTACCGGGCAGAACATTACTCTCAGCAATACCGGCACCGCCGCGGCAACCGTGCAGAGCATCAACGTCACCGGCAGGTTTCACTCGGATACATCGCTCTGTCTCGGCACGCTCGCCGCCAACGCGAAGTGCACCATGGCTGTTCTGTTTACACCGGATCAGTCCGGTACTTTGACCGGGAGCATTTCGTTTGCCACCAGCACCGGCTCGCTGACTGTTGGCGCCTCCGGCAAGGGAATTGCGCAGACGCTGACCATCAGTACAGTAGCCACTTCTCTTCGTGAAGGAGAGAGCACACAGCTTACGGCACAGCTCGACGGCGCCTCAACGACGCAGACCGTCACCTGGCGTACTGATTCAGGCTCGGTCACGACGGACGGAGTTTATACGGCCGGCAGCAACATTACCGCGAGCACCACCGCGCATATCACAGCATCTCTGGCCGCTACTCCCTCCATCACCTCGACACTGGCTCTTCCCATTGGCCGCGCGCTGCCGATACTTACCAGCAGCACGCCCACGCAGATCGATGCCGGGGCCACCACCACACTTACCATTACCGGCACTCACCTCTCGAACCTTTCGCAGTTGACCATCAATGGCCTGTCGCGGACCTTTACCAAGGTCAGCGATACACAGATCTCCGTGCAGGCCGCCATGCAGGCATGGGACTTCGGCTCGATGGCCATCAAGGGAAGCATGAGCGGCTCCGATGGTGGAAGCACCGGCACACTCCAGCTCTCAGTCAAAACCCTACCGGTCTCCTACGATGCCGCCGTGCGTTTCCTGCAGCAGGCCGCCTACGGAGCAACGCCGGCCGCTGTGCAACAGGTACAGCAGATGGGCATGAGTAGCTGGATCGATCAGCAACTGAAGAACCCTGCCTATGACTACGCCAGCGCCGCCGGGGCCTCATACGGACAGTACTATCGCAATACCCAGTCACTGCAGTACGCGCTGCGTCAGCGGGTCTCGTCCGCGCTCTCACATGTCTATGTCGTCGGTGGAAGCACTGGCTGTGGGCCTATAGATTGCGGACCATTCTGGGAAGCGCTGCTGGAGAACGATGCCTTCGGCAATGCACGCACACTTCTGAAAGATGTAGCGCTCAATCCGCTGATGGGCGCGTATCTCGACAATGCCAACAATGCCGCGTATCCCGGCATAGTACCCAACCAGAACTTCGCTCGCGAGTTCATGCAGTTGATGACGATTGGAACCGTGCAGCTCAACCAGGATGGAACATCGGTGCTTGACGCGAATGGTCAGCTGGTACCGACCTATACGCAATCGAATATCGCAGACATGGCAAATGCACTGAGTGGATGGAAGTACGCCCTCGCGGGAGATCTGGGCTCCCAGGCACAGGTTCCCATGGTCATGGCGGAAGGATGGCACAACCAGGGCGCGAAGAATATTCTTCCCGGCGTCACGCTGCCTGCGGGGCAAAAGGGGGAGGTCGATCTCGATGCGGTCGTCGACACACTCTTCAATCATCCCAACTACGGGCCATTTCTTTCCCGCCGTTTGATTCAGCATCTGGTAACCAGCAATCCTTCACCCGCATACATCGCTCGGGTCGCGGCGGTCTTCGCGGATGATGGCAACGGCGTCCGCGGCAATCTCGGTGCGGTGGTTAAGGCCGTCCTGCTTGATAAAGAGGCCCGTAAAGGCGATGACGCCGCACAGGCCGACCCCGCCACGGGACACTTCATGGAGCCCGCTCTCTACCTGGCGAATGTTATGAACACAGTGCAGGGCGTCTTTACGGATGACCAGGTGCGTAACGTCGACGTCGCTATGGGACAGCCCCTCTACAGCCCGCCTTCGGTCTTCAGCTATTACAGCCCCGATCACATGCTCGCTAATGGAACCTACGCTCCTGAAGCGCAACTGCTTACCAGTGCGAATAGCGTCACCAAGCTTGGCCTGATCTACAGTATCTTCACCAACAAACAACCAGGCTTCCAGGTTAATTGGAAGACATCTCCCTTCTCGAACGCCGCCTCCACGGATGATTTTCTGACGCGCGTCAATCATCTGCTGTATCACGGCCAGATGCCCGATAGCGTTCGCACAACACTGACCAATTACATCGCCGCTAATGCCGGATCCTCGATTAATTCCATGCTCCCGGACCTGATATTTATGGCGGTTTCAAGCGCCGCATACCAGACCATTCAATAGGCAACGTACGCAACATAAGTGAGAGGACAACGATGAATCGTCGTGAATTTCTTAAATACGCTTCGCGAATAACAATGGGCGCAGGTGCGGCGCCGCTGATTCCACGCTTGATCTCAGCGCCTCTTCTGGCGCAGGCTGGGGGCAGCAACAGCGGCTACCGAGCGATCGTTTGCGTGTATCTCGACGGTGGCAACGATGGAAATAACACTGTCATTCCTGCCGACTCCTACTATTCGCAGTACGCCACCGGCAGGGCCGCATTGGCTATCGATCGAACCAGCCTTCTCAACCTGCAGGCTACCAGTGGTGGACGTCTGTTTGGCCTGCATCCCAGCTTGAAGAATGTAGCCTCACTCTACAACCAGGGTCACGCTACATGGCTCTGCAACGCGGGGCCGTTAACTACGCCGTACAAGAAGGGACAGACCACGGTTAGAGTGCCTCTCAATCTGTTCTCCCACTCCGCACAGGCCGCCGAATGGCAGTCCGCGCTTACGCAGACTGACAGTAGCAATGGATGGGCCGGACGTCTTGCCGACCTTCTCGCTAAGCAGAATCTTTCAAGCTCGCCCATCGTGGTCTCTACCAG
>JAEKKE010000587.1 GCA_019510535.1 Acidobacteriota bacterium | reverse complement strand
CGGTCCATCAGCGACAAATACAGGCTGCACATCTTGCGGTTGTCGTCGCTCTCCTTGGTATAGTCCAGCGAACGGCCGGTCTTGAGGGTGCCGCCCAGACCACCCGCCAGGATCAGCGGCAGGTGCGAATTGTCGTGTTTGCGCCCCACGAACATGTTGGACATGAACATCAGGCAGCTATTGTCCAGCACGGTGCCGTTGCCTTCCTTCATGCCGTCCAGCTTGGAAGCGAGATAGGCATACTGGCTGACATGGAAGCGGGCGATGCGCTCGTAATTGTCCGATGCATTGTCGTGGCTGGCGGCATGATGGCCTTCCTTCACGTCCAGGAAGGGATAATACATCGCCGACAGGTCACGGGAGATGATCAGCGAGGCGACGCGGCTCTTGTTGGTCTGGAAGGAGATGGCGACGATGTCGCACATCAGCCTGGCATGCTCGCGCAGGTCTTCCGGCAGGCCATTGTTGGGGCGATCCATCATGGCAAGGGAGGCGTTCTTGGCCTTGGCGGCATCCTTGGCCTCCTCTGCGCCCTTGCGCATCAGTTCGACGCGCTTTTCGACTTCGCGCACGCTGGTGAGATACTCATCCAGCTTGCCGCGATCGGTGCTGCTGATCTTGCGCGACAGGTCCTGGGCACGGCCCTTGACCCGGTCCAGCACGCTGACATTGAGCAGGCTGCCGCGAGTGTCGAACAGATTGTCCCAGGCCTGGGCGGGATAGACTTCCACCGGCACCGGCGAATCCGGCGTTTGCCAGGACAGATGCGAGCTATAGGCCAGCGAAAAATTGGTCTCGTGAAAGCCGGTCATGGGCTGTTCGCAGGCCAGCACGATGGAGGATTGCGGCGTCTCCTGGCCGACTTCCGCCGCGATCATCTGGTCGACGCTGATGCCGGAATGGATGATGGCGCCCTTGGTGATCGGCACGCCCGAAAGCAGGCTGCCGGTCTGGGCGGGATGAATGCCCTGGTTGGTGAGGGCCTTCACATAAAGCCCGTCGATCACATTGATCTTCTGCTTCAAGGGCTCCAGCGGCTGGAGCGTCTTGCCCAGCTTCATGTCGGCGCCATTGCCCTCGGCGCTCCAATGATTCTCATTGACGCCGCAGCCCAGGAACACCACGCCG
Source organism: Acidobacteriota bacterium (assembly GCA_019510535.1). GTDB lineage: Bacteria > Acidobacteriota > Terriglobia > Terriglobales > Acidobacteriaceae > Terriglobus. The sequence continues at coordinate 732 of JAEKKE010000587.1, read as the reverse complement.
AACCTTTTGGGAAAATCTGCCGGGGACGGATCGGCCAGGGCATTCACAGACTCCAGCCAGGGCAGCGCCATGGCGCAGCCGGTGCCGCGCAGCACGGCACGGCGGGAGAAAGCGCGGGACCGATTCGGGTTGGAATGCTTGTCCTGGGACATGATCAATGCTCCTTCCGGAAATCAATTTTGAGGTATTTGCCGGCCGGCTTTTGCGGCGCGGCGGGATGGTCGGCAGGCGTTTCCACGACGCGGCGGTTGAGGAATTGCGGACTCAGTACAATATCCTCGACCAGGCTGCGGAACTTGTAGCCGTTCGCCGCCAGGTCGGTCTTCATCTTGTCCACCAGCGATTCATCGGACAGCTGCAATGAGCGGTTCAGCGCGTAGGACAGCAGCTTGCGGCTGAGATTCTCCACAAACTTGTCCTGGCGATGGTCCTTGATGAAGGACTGCAGACCCACCAGGCCGGTGCCGTCAACGCCGCCCGGATAGGTGGTGGAGGCGTCGATCGGCCGCCCCGCCAGATCCTTGGTGCGCGCATCGCCCACCGGGCCATAGCCTTCAAAGGCCAGGCCGAAGGAATCAAAGCGCAGATGGCAGCCGGCGCAGAAGGGATTCTTGTGATGCTCGGCCAGCATCTCGCGGATCGGTTTGTCGGTCTTGGATTCGTCGGATGGCAATTCAGGCACTACCGGCGGCGGCGGCGGCACGCGGATGCCCAGCACTTTCTGCACCACCC
>JAEKKE010000322.1 GCA_019510535.1 Acidobacteriota bacterium | reverse complement strand
TAGGGTTAGGATGGCTTCAGCCTAGCAGAGCGGAGAGGGCCCTTATGAATCGGGAATATCACAAATGGTTCTCGCCTGCGTTAGGACGCGAGATGGAGTTGTTGATCTTCGGTCATGGAGGCATGCCGGCGATTATCTTCCCGACCTCCCAGGGGCGCTTTTACGAGTTTGAGGATCGCGGCATGGTGGAAGCTGTCCATCGGAAGATCCACCACGGAGAGTTGCAGCTCTTCTGTGTAGACTCAGTCGATGCCGAAAGCTGGTATAACCGCGGCGCACCTGCACATTGGCGCGTTGCACGGCATCTGCAGTATGAGCAGTACATCCTGAAGGAGGTGCAGGCTCTTGTGCGCCAAAAGAATCATGCCCCGCAACTGGCGCTGGCCGGTTGCAGCTTCGGCGGATTTCACGCGGTCAGCATGGCCTTGCGGCACCCGGATGTCTTCACCGGTATGTTGTCGATGAGCGGCGCCTTCGATCTCACAGGCTTCCTGTATGGCTATTACGATCAGGATGTCTATCTGCTCTTCCCCAATCATTTTCTTCCAAACCTGCATGATCCCTGGTATCTGGATCGCTACCGGAAGAACGTCTATGTTCTGGCAACCGGTGTCCATGACCAGTGCTGGGACCAGAATGAAAAGCTCGCAGCCGTCATGCGGCAGAAAGGAATCCCGGTAAGGCTCGATGTGTGGGGCGACAACACGGGCCATGACTGGCCATCGTGGCAACGCATGGCCGCTGAATACTTTTGAGGGGAATTGAAGCATTTTTCCTGTTGCTGGGTATCCCGAGAGGAGAGTGCAGCAGCGTTTTCATTGAGGAAAACGCCCATAGATGCAAAAGCCCCGCATTACACCTACAGGGAAAATGCTCTAGCCTGAGAATTCCCTGCATGTTTCTGATTTGCCTTACGGAAGGGTGCGTATCATCGTTCAACGAATATATCCATGACCCAGCAGGCCCCCTCCATTCCGACTCCTCACCGCCGCGCCCGTTTCCTTGACCGGCTGGATGCAGCGGTGGCTTCGCTCACGGATGCAGGAGAAGTGACGAGGATCGCCTGTGACCTGCTGCGCGACGATCTTCGAGCTTCGCGCTGTATCTATGCAGAGCTTAGCCAGCGGGAGCACGAGTCATCTTCGTTCGGAGAAGATCAGGAGCACTTCACATTTCCTGCTCCCGCAATCCGGCCGCGTGAGTTCTCTGACGCAGCAATGATCTCGTTACGCGCGGGCCTGACCTTCGTGATTGAAAACACCGAGACCGATCCACGCATAGCCGCTTCGCGAGAGTCCTATCGACAAGCGGACGTGCAGGCGCTGGTGTGTGTTCCTGTGCCGAAAAATCAACCTCTGGCTGCTGCGCTGGCTGTTCATAGCCAGGAGGCACGGCACTGGACTCCCCAGGAGATCGACCTCATCGAACAGGTCGCGGTACGTTGCTGGGAGTCGACTGTCCATCTGGCCACGTTGCAGGAGCTGCGAGAGAGCGAAGAGAACCTGCGATTGGCCATGGAAGCGGCGAACTTCGGATACTATGCCTACGAACTTGGCGCGCCGCACATCAAGATCTCACATCGGTTCGCACGGATCTTTGGCTACGAGCAAACTCCGGAAGACTGGACCTTCGATCGATGGGTCGAACATCTGCACCCGGAAGACCGGGATGGAATCCTGGACGTTGTACAAACCTCAGAGCTGCACAACAGCAGCATCGAATATGAATCGCGCATCTTTCCCGCTGGAGTCGAGCGTACAGAAGGCAACGTGCGATGGGTCTGGCTGCGCGCTCGCTATTCCCACCGTGAAAGTGGTCGACGCTATCGCTTTGGAGTCATCGCTGACATCACGGAACGCAAGCAGGCTGAGGCCGCGCTGGAGGCAAGCCGGCGCGAGGCATACCGGCAATGGACCGAACTGGAAGCCATCTACCAGACGGCGCCCATCGGACTGTCTCTCTATTCAGCGGATGAGTTTCGGTATCTGAGAGTGAACGATGTACAGATGGGCGTAATCGGTCTGCCACAGGACCAGATCATCGGACGTCCCTTCCGCGAAATTGCACCTGCTCTGTGGCCAGCGTGCGAGCCCATTCTGCGCAGAGTAGCCGCGGGCGAGACCATCCGCAATGTCATGCTGGAAGGCGAGCTCTCCACGCGTCCCGGACAGCATCGCTACTGGACGGTTAGTTATATGCCGGTACGAGGAGAAGACGGCACAATACGCGCGGTGGGTGCTGTGATCATGGAGACCACAGCGCAGAAACGGGCGGAACAGGCCTTGATCCAGAGCGAGAAGCTGGCTGCTGTAGGCAGGCTCGCGAGCTCCATCTCGCACGAGATCAACAACCCGCTGGAAGCGATCACCAACCTGCTCTATCTTGCGCAGCATACCGAGGGACTACCGCAAGAGGCAGCCGATGCCCTGATTCTGGCGGAAAAGGAACTAATGCGGGTTTCGCAGATTGCCTCGCAGACGCTGCGGTTTCATCGCCAGGCCACAAAACCAACCTGGGTTACAGCAGTAGATCTGCTGAAGCCTGTTGTAGCTCTCTATCAAGGCAGGCTGACGAACTCCAACCTTCGCCTGGTGGAAGAACATCGAAGCGCGGAGCCGGTCCAGTGCTTTGAGAACGATATCCGGCAGGTACTGAATAACCTGATCGGCAATGCCATCGATGCAATGAAGAACGTCGGCGGCCGGGTTCTGATCCGCAGCCGTGAAGCGACCGACTGGAAGACGGGCCGCAGAGGTCTGCGAATCACGGTGGCCGATAGCGGCAGCGGCATGTCAGAGACGACACGCAGGAGTATCTTCACCGCCTTCTATACCACTAAGGAAATTAACGGCACCGGACTGGGCCTCTGGATCTCCTTCGGCATCGTCGGTAAACATGAAGGCGTGCTTCGGTTCTATTCCAGTGATCGTCCAGGCCACAGCGGCACGGTCTTCTCGCTCTTCCTGCCGCGATACGGATGATGCGGGTTCGATCATCGGCACTCGCCATCCTCGTGCTTATCGCGGCCGTGCTCCAGGCCGAGACGGCGACTGTGGCGCTGCACAATGCCCTGGCCCGCACGCAGGCCTCTGCCGTTGTGCTGGACGCTGTCTCCGGAAAGATACTCGCGCAGGAAGGGATGCCGAGGCGCGGCACTCCAGGTTCCACCATGAAGCCGTTTGTGCTGGACTATGCCTTGCAACACGGGCTCGTGCAGCCGCAAACCCAGGTGTACTGCCGCCGCGATCTGCATATCGGGGGACGCAGCGTGCCTTGCACGCATCCGGCGGATGAACCGGTCTTCGATGCAGAGAATGCACTGGCTGAGTCCTGCAATACCTGGTTTGCTGCACTCGCACAGCGTATGCCGGCCGGCGATGTCGAACAGGCTGTTGCCGCTACGACGCTGCCACATGAGAATTTGCGCGGCGCGGGTGTCGATCAGCGGCAGCTTGCCGTGCTGGGCCTTTGGGGTAGCTCGACGTCGCCATTGGAGCTAGCTCGGGCTTATCGCGCGTTGTTTCAGAGATTGCCTCAGGGAGGCGTTGTCGAGCGCGGGCTGCAGGCATCGGTAGAACGAGGCATGGCGAATCCGGCAGCGACCAGGGGATTAACTATCCTGGGTAAAACAGGTACCGCACGCAATTCCGGCGAAAGCTGGACACACGGATGGTTCGCCGGCGTGGTTCCCAGACGCTGGATCGTCGTCATCTACATCCCGAAGGGCGATGGCGGAACGGCAGCGAGGCTGGCACACCGTTTCTTTGAGGAGATGGCACGTTGAAAGCAGTCTGGTTGCTGACGCTTCTTCCGGCACTGGCCATGGCGCAAAGCGATGGCGGGGGCCGGGATGTCAACATCGCCATGTTCTCCACGCACGCAGTCCATGGCGCTACACTCGCAGCTACCGGTGAGAGCGCATGGACTGCAACCTGCGCCGCCTGCGCCCATCGTCCCCTAGCTACACCGATCCACTTCGCAAAAGGTGAGATCTTCGCCGGAGGCCCTGTCCGGGTCACCGACAATGCTTCCAAAGAGACCCGCAATGCAACCGGTCTGTGGCATCTGCGCGCCACTGCCAACGGGATAGATATCATTCTCTCGCTCCCGAGCGAACGCTACGTTGCTGCCGTCGTTGCTGCCGAAGGCTCTCCCAGCGAGAAACCACAAGCGCTGGAGGCCCTTGCGATCGTTGCCCGCACCTACGCTCTGAACGGCAGGCATTGGAAGCCGGGAGCGGGACATCTGCCGGCGGAGCTTTGCGATAGTACGCAGTGCCAAGCCATACGTCTGGGCCACATCTCCACCAGCATCGAGACCGCTGTGCGTTCCAGCGCAGGCGAGACTATGTGGTTTCACGGACGCAGAGCCGAGGTCTTCTTCAGCCAGCACTGCGGCGGAGAGACCGAGGCCGCAGGCGCCGTATGGCCAACGCTGCGCACTGCGAAATATCTTGCGGCGCATCCCGATACCTTCTGCGTCCGCCGTGACAAAGCCGCCTGGCATACGGAAGTTCTCACGGCTCAGCTCATGGAGATCGCACACGCAGAAGGCTGGAAGGTCCCGGTCCAGCTCGCAGATCTGCGCGTAACCCAACGCAGCCCTTCTCATCGTGTGCTCAAACTTGACCTCGTTGACCAGGACGGCACACGCTTCCCTGTCGCCGCAAGTTCACTGCGGTTGGCTATCGGACGCGCACTCGGATGGAACCGAGTCCGGAGCGATCTGTACGACGTTGCCGTACGAAATGACGTCGTGGTCTTTGATGGACACGGTCACGGACATGGCGTTGGCCTATGCCAGGCGGGTGCGAGCGAGATGGCGGTACAGGGCAAATCCGCCCGCGAGATCGTTGAGTACTACTTCACCGGAATCTCCGTAGGCGTCACACCGAATGATGCCGGCTGGCAACAAAGCTCCAACGGTTCGCTGCGGATACGGTTCGTAGGAAACGACGCTGCGTATCAAGCAGCGATCCAGCATGCCTGGGCCGAGGCAGCCAAACGCTTCCCCACACAGAAGACGCTGACGCCTGAGATCGTCGCCGCACCATCGGTGGAGATCTTCCGGCAAATGACCGCTTCTCCCGGTTGGCTGCTGGCAGCGACGCGAGGGAACACCGTGGTGCTACAGCCATGGAGCATTCTTCGCAACCAGGTGGATAGCGTGCTGCTGCACGAGTTCCTGCACCTGTGTGTCGAGTCAGAGGCCGGCGAAAAAGCTCCACTCTGGCTGCGTGAGGGCCTGGTGGAGTATCTGGCCGGCGACACGCAGAGCAGCGAGACGATGCAGACCGCATCTATGGAAACAGCGCTGCGTCATCCATCCACACAGCAGGAGAGCCAGCAGGCTCACGCAGCGGCTGCGGCGAAGGTGCGCGGTCTGGTCGGCCGCTATGGAATTACTTCCGTGCGCGGCTGGCTGACTTCCACCGTGCCATCCGGTATCGCCTGAGTCTGCGCCAGAATCGCCAGTAACAGCGAGATCACTGCGCCATCAAGAACTACAACAAAACCGAGGCGCACTATCAGGCTCAAGAGCTCTACACCGAGGCCGTGACCGGGAGTCCAGTCCATCATGATGCCGGTTACTGTTGTCGCCAATATGCAGAGCAACACCAGGGCGACCCACCAGGTGACACTGACGAGAGGGCGGGGTACGGCGCGCGGCCGGCCGATGATCACCGCATAACTGGCGGCGGCCAGGATACCGGCGGCGATCCAAAGCAAGAGAGACCACAACCAGCCGAGCCACTGGTAGATGTGTTTGTAGGTAAAGAAGCTCCGCAGACCGTGCGGGAAGCGTGAGTTCAGATAGCTGGCTCGCTGGGAGTCGCCCGCGTGCAGCGCTGTGATCCACTGCGAGAGCAGGCACCACAGCAACACGGCCACGATGACGGAGGCTGCGCCGATCAACAGGCGTCTGCGCGTACGCTCTTCGCGCGCCAGCCAGAGTGCGATCCACGACTGTCCTCCGGTAGCAATGGCCAGGACCAACAGACCCAGGACAAATGAGGCCGCCACCTGCAGCGCACTGGCGTCCGGCAGGCGCAGCCACAACGTTGCCAGCAGACAGACCGTGACGCCCAGTGCGATCTGGAGCAGAAGCAGCTTCAGGGTGAAGCGACGCAGTGCGCCGCGCAACAGGCTCATTGCGGACCTCCAGTGGATGGCTGCGGCACCTCAAGCCGCAGGGCGTCGCTGGTCGCCGAGACATTGGGCTGATACATCGCCTCAACGTGTGCCGGGCTGATCTGGAAGACTCCCGGATTGACGACACGGATGAGATAGAAGATCTCCTGCCGCCCATTGAATTCCGTTGAGAAGAAGGCAGCCCGGTCATCGTGGAACTCACTGCGGGTGTACCAGGAGTACCAGCCGCCGGGGCGCTGCTCGATCGGATAGCTATCCTCGTTGCGGATGAACTCCGTCCCCGCGGGGATGGGATCTTCCAGCATGAGGTAGCGCATGGCAGCTCCGCCGATGGCCTCGTGTACTGCGAGCACATCGCCCACCTGCGCTGTGCCAGAGAGCGGCACAAGCGTATAGACCACCTTGCCGTCCTTCTGTACGGGTTGCAGTTTGAAGTAGTCGCGTGTCAGGTTCAGGGTCATGCTGCCGGCCTGGTAGTCCTTCTTCTCGGTAGAGAAGTAACGTCCGCGCACCGACCAGTAAAGCCGCCCGCCGCCTTTGCGAATGATCTGCAGGTTGTTGGCGTTAGGCGCTAACTGCGCTGCCTCGATGGTGAGCGAGAGTGTGTTGCCGGTAAGCGGCTCGCCGGACTTGAAGGTGCGCTGTGCGATGGATTTACCGTTCAGCAGGACCTCCACCGACGAGTCAGCACTGAGCTCGTGGGAAGCAGCGAGGTAGTCCACCAGGCCGAAGAGAGCCGTAGCGGTCTGTTCGGTGGAATCCCACCATCCGCCACTGTTCCGGACCAGCATCAGCCACTGTGCCGCATTCGGCAGCATGGCATCGTTGGCGTCGACCTTGGCCAGCAACCGTAACACATAGGCCGTTGCTTCCGTGTCATTCGGATATTCGGTGTCAAGCGTGGGGACATAGCTGCTCTTCCAGAAGACCAGCTCACCTTGATGCTGAGCCTTCGACTTGAGCAGTGCCGCGATCTCGCTTGCACGCTTGTCGCCGGCCTGCAACATCGCCAGGCCGGTCATCGCCAGAGGCTCCG
>JAEKKE010000321.1 GCA_019510535.1 Acidobacteriota bacterium | reverse complement strand
CCAGGCGAAGGTCACCAGGGCCGAGCCTACCGCCGCGCCCGAGAAGTACACCGTCATGTAGACCGTGTTCAGGCGGCTGCGGGCTGAGGCGTCGAGGCCGAAGATACGGGTCTGGTTGGCGATCTGCGACATCTGCGCGCCCATATCGAGGACGATGACACCAATCACCATAGCGCCCACGTGAGCCGCCATCGGCATATGCAGGCGGTCCTGCCCCCACAGCCAGATAAAGCTGGCCGCCAGCGTTACCAGAGCCCAGGAGAGGACGTAGCGCGGTCCATGGCGATCTGCCATACGTCCGGCAAGCGGAGCGACAACCGCTCCGGCTGCTCCCACGACACCAAAGGTGCCGGCGACACCGGCTCCGAGACCATAGCGGGTGCCAAGAAAGAAAGCCAGCGTCGTCCAGAAGCAGGAGAAGGAGGCAAAGATGAGTGCGCCCATTGCGGCGGACTCGCGCAGCAGCCGCTGGCTCGACCACAGAGTCCAGAGTGAGCGGATGGCTTCGCCATAGCTGAGCTTATGTTTCGGCGGCAGTGCCGGCATGGTGCGCCGCAGCATGGGGACGAAGCTGAGATTGATCACCGCGGCGACGACAAAGACGGTTCGCCAGCCCGCTGCGGCGCCGAAGTGGATCCGGCTGACCCAGCCGGAGAAGGTACGGGCCAGCAGTACACCCAGCAGCAGACCGGTCATCACCGTGCCGATGGCGCGGCCCCGCTCTTCATCGCTGGCCAGGTCGGGAGCAATCGGCAGTACGATGTGCGTTACGGAAGCCAGCAGGCCCACCAGAGCGCTGGCAGCAATGAGCCAGGGCAACGACTGGGCGGCAGCCGTCAGAAGCAGCGCAACCGAGACGGCGGCGTACATGCGGAGCATGAGGCCTCGGCGCTCCTTCAGATCTCCCATGGGGACAAAAGCCAGCATGCCCAGCGCATAGCCCACCTGCGTCGCTACGGCGACGTAGCCGGTGGCTCCGCTGGTGGCGCCGAAGGTGTGACCCATTTCCACCAGCAACGGCTGGTTGTAGTAAATGCTGGACACGCCCACAGCGCAGGCAAGACCAAGAAATGGCAGTGGGGTGTGCTTTTGGGCCTTACTCATAGTGGTCCTACCACTGATTGTAGGCCCTTTGGAGCAATTCTCCTAAAGGTGTAAAGCGGAATTCCGGCTGCTTGCGCCGTTTTCCACGAAGAAAACGGCTCTCGCTGATTTATCCAACGACACAGCATTGGAGCATTTTCACTGCAGGTGTACCCAGGATTCCGCAGCTATGGGCGTTTTCCGCAATGAAAACGCCGCTGCACGCCTTTCCGGAATACCGAGCAACAGTGAAAATGCTCTAAGAGAATTGCTCTGGGAACTATTTGCTCGCGTGGCGTTTCACGATGGACAGCTTTTCACCGGCCAGGATGCGTCTGGCCTGGCTGCGCGCGTGGGTGGCCCAGGGACCGATGGGGTCCAGACGGACATAGGCGAGCCAGTGCGGCAGCGCCCGGCGGCGCTCTGCGCAGCGCTCGAAGGTCAACGCCAGGTTGTAATGAGCGTCGGCGTAGGAGGGCGACAGGGCGATGGCGCGCTTGTAAGCCTCGATGGCCTCAGGAAGCCGCTGGAGCTCGTCCAGCACGTTGCCAAGGTCGAAGAAAGCCAACGCATAGCTGGGGTCGGCAATCGTGGCGCGACGGTAGAGTTGCTCGGCGCGGCCATACAGCTTCTGGTTGTAATAGATGGTGCCGAGGTTGATGCAGCCCGGAGCGTGATTCGGATCGAGCTCCAGCAGGTCGATATAAATCTGCTGCGCCTGGCCGATGGTCGCGGTGTGCTCTTCCAGTTGCACCGCCTGCAGGAACATCTCCTGCACGTGCATCGCCTTGTCGATGGCCGCCTCATGCGCGCGCACCACAGCCAGCGGACGGGCTGCCTGCGGATCGAAGTCGAAGAGAAGCTGCTGCGCTACAGGATCCACCAGAGCACCGGAGTGACGAAAGACCAGACGGGAGCCACGGCGGGCAATCGAGGCAGCCTCAACCAAGGGGTTGGTCATTCCGGAAACACGCTGCATGGCATCGATGCCGGCACGGATCGAGCGGGATGAGATACGCGAAGTGCTGAGGTCACGCAGACGGCGCAACCGCACCAGATCTTCAAAGCTATAGCTTTCTTTGACGGCGGAGAGGCCGGCACGCTCCCACCCGGCCAGTTGCCGGGGATGGAGCCGCAGAATACGAAGCACATCTTGGCGGCTGTAGCTATCGCTTGGGGTTATCTCAGTCGGCACCGTCTCCTCTTGTGCCGAGTATGCTTCGCAAACAGGCTGTAATCAAGAGGGTTAGCGGGGTCTACGGAAGAAATCAGTGGATTTCGCGTACCAAATCTGGTACTAAAGTTCGCCCGTATCGTCCGTTAAGCCCAGAGCGACGAGACAAGGAGCAACAAGAATCACGAGAAAGAGGACGGCGATGAAGAGATCGTGCATGGTGAACATCTCCGATTCATCGACGGATCAAAGCTGCACGTGAACGGTGTTTGTTTTTGGCGCATCCAGACGGAACGGGAAAAACAGATTTCTCCGCTCACGCTTCCCAGCCAGCAAAGCTGGCCGGGCCGCCGAGCGCTTCGAAATGACAAACAAAGGGCTCTTAGATCCCGATCTCGCTCATAATTCTGGTTGAATCCAATCGAAATGGATAAAACGACCGGTGATGGCCGAGCTGTGATTATCGAAGGGTTGTCGCTGGAAACGATGCGGAAGTAACTGGAGCCGACGGCCGGACTTGAACCGGCGACCTGCTGATTACGAATCAGCTGCTCTACCAACTGAGCTACGTCGGCGGACTCCTCAGTGATTTTATCGGGGATTGGGGCCGCACGCAAAGGCGGCGTAAATGAAAAGGAAGAAGCCGCCCGGCAACAGGGCGGCCTCTTCGTAGGGAGAATAGTTCCAACGGAGGCAAAGCCATCAGAACTTTCTGGCGAAATACTATGGTTCGCCCAAACGGGGTGTCAAGGCAATTTCTGGCCGTCCACAAGCCGCTTATTATCAATGAGATAAAGAGTGACCAAACAGTAACCCGAGCCCAAATCTGTTCGCCCTTTGTTCTCCTACGAAAGGGTAACCTTTTCCAGGGAACCTGCCTGAATTCAGCCCGTTAGATATTTTGCTGCACCAGAAACGGGTCAGTTTTGCTGGGGCGGGGGTGGAGCGTCCTGACGCAGATCCTGGCGCAGATCAAGGTGAATGAACTCGGCATCATGCATCGACGAGGCCGGCTTTCCTTGCAATATGCGAATCAATGCACGGCCTCCACCAAAGAATGCACCCAGCACCAATGCAGCAAGACCCATAGCAAAGACACCAAGGATGATGTTGACCAGAAGACGCGCCGCCTTGCTGGCTTCACTGATGTAACCTTCGGGCTTGTTCCAGGTGACATTGGTCTCATAGTGCACCTGGTCAAGAAGCTTCTTCGCTTCTTCGGCGGTGAACTGACCATAGGTGATCGCGACAATAGGGCCAGCTCGCCGAACAGCGATGGAGTCTGTTATCGCTCCTGCGGGCAGATGATCGAGCAGATCTTTCAGCAGTGCGCGTGAGCGGTCACCGGCAATCGTTGGCGTGGGATAGTAGATCGCAACGAAGGTGCCATGAGGATATTGCCCTGTGGCGATCTCCGGCGACTTGGAGAAATCTACGATGGATGGATTCAACTGCCCGCCATCGTGCTGATAGGTTGCCGGACCAACGGCATACTTCACGCTCTCCGCACGAAGACCTGACTTCGGTAGATACGAGAGCAGGCCTGGAGCGTGGCCGGCGGCGCCGCCAAGCTTCGGTAAGCCATTGGTCAATGTCTCCAATGCTTTGTAGTCAGGCTGCGTTTGAAACGATGCAGAGACCAGTGTTGGTCCGCTCCAGAAGAGCACGTCGTTTCCCTTCACCTCAGCCTCATTGCCAACCTTTGCCGGAGCGGCGTGTGTGCCCGCCTGCCGCAGCGAAGCGAAGGCCGCGTACGCGCCGGTTGCATCCATATACTGCGTCGCGACGATCGAGAGCTGATTCTTTCCGGAGGTGTAAACGCCGGCCTGCGACCGCTTTACGCCCAGCTCTTTGTTGATGACGTCGTTGAGGCCTGTATCGGTGACAGCGGGCTTCTGATCGGTGAGCGTCCACGTGCCGAGCGATTGCGGGAGCAGCGGCGCCGGCGGAAGCTGCACGGTGGTCGACGGATTTTTCTCCTGCGCCGGCTGCTGGGCAAACACAACTGTTCCCAGGGCAACACTGAGAAGAACCGCGGAGAAGCAACGCCTGATCACAATTGTGAGACTACCACTCGACCGCCAATGGAAGCACGCCGCGCCTTGCACGAGGAGATAGACAACGCCAAGGTCAATTTAGTTCCCGCAGCGGCTTTGGCGCAGAGCGACTGATGTGTATAACTCAGGTATCCGTTCCATCTTTATGAAGCCGCATGGCTTCCTGGCCGCACGTGTCTGGCAGTTCAACTCTGTTCGAAGGAGTGTGCTGTGACGAGTTCCCGCATCTTTTCTCTTCTTGCGCTTACCTGCAGCGTCGTGTCTTCACTGCCGGCGCAGACCGTCGATGTCAGCAGAGTTCACACCTACGCCGACACGCATCGCCGCGAGATCGTAGGGGAGTATCTCAAGCTGTTGTCGCTGCCGAATATCCACGGCGATGCTAAAGCGCTGCAGGCCAATGCAGATCTGCTAGCCGCGATGATGAAAAAGCGCGGCCTGGATACGGCGATATGGCCGACGAGCAGTGGGGTTCCCATGGTCTTCGGAGAGAAGACCACCCCGGGAGCGAAACGGACAATCCTCTTCTATATCCATTACGACGGCCAGCCGGTCGATGCAAAACGGTGGGCGCAACCCGACCCGTTTGTTCCGGTCGTGCGGACCGACAGTATCGAAGCCGGCGGCACGGTGGTGACCGATCTGTCGAGTGCAGCCTTTCCCGATGCATGGCGGATCTATGCGCGCGCTGCGGGAGACGACAAAGCCCCGATCGAGGCCTTTCTCTGCGCATTAGACGCGATCGGATCGTCGCAGCGAGAGAACGTAAAGCTCTTCCTCGATGGCGAAGAGGAAGGCGGCGGCAAAGGGCTGGCCGAGGTGATTCAGAAGTATCCGGAGAAGCTTCGTTCCGATCTTCTGGTTATTCTCGATGGACCGCAGCATCCCAGCGGGTCGACCATCTATTACGGCGCGCGTGGCGGAGCCAGCGTCAACGTAACCGTCTACACCGCCAAGCAGGGGATGCACAGCGGCAACTACGGCAACTGGATGCCGGACGCCAATGTGCGCCTGGCGCAACTCATCGCTTCGATGGTGGACAGCACGGGCAAGGTGGTCATTCCCGGTTTCTACAGCGACGTGGTTCCCTTCGCTCCTGAGGCGAAGGCGATGATGGACGCGGTGCCTGACCAGAGCGCGCAGATGCAGCGCGACTTCGGTGTGGGATCGCTGGACGGCGCGGCACATTCGCTGCAGGAGGGGCTCAATCTTCCCGCGTTCAGCGTGCACACCATGAAAGGCGGCGAGGTTGGCGGTGTGATTGCCGCCAGCGCAACGGCGGAGATCGCGATGCGGCTGGTGAAAGAGAATCGTCCGCAGCTAATGGCGGAACGGGTGATCGACTTCATCCGCGCCCAGGGGTACTACATTGTCGACAAGGATCCGGATGTGGCAACCCTTGCGGCACATGCGAAGGTAGCCAAAGTCTCCTCGCGTGCTCTGACAGCCACGAGCGGCGGAGCATGGAGGACGGATCCAAACGATCCGCAGGCGGTATTTGCGACCGACGCCCTGAAAGCTGCCTGGGGAGACAGGATTGTGCGCATTCGCACGCTCGGCGGCAGCGTGCCGGCTTCACCGTTCATCGATGCGTTTCATGTGCCGACGGTGGGGATATCGATTGCGAACTATGACGATAACCAGCACACGGATAACGAGAATATCCGATTAGGGAATCTGTTTGATGGTGTGACGACGCTGGCGAGTCTGATGCTGCGGTAGCGAGAATAGAAAGATGGCTCGCGTGTCACGCGAATCCCCAGGTCCCCGAGGGACCTGGGGCACCCGGTACTGGGCACACCTGGAGTTACCAGGTCAGAGTCACCGTCTTCGAAACATATTTCGGCATGGGCTGGGGCGTTCCTTCGAATGAGATCTGTAATACGTCATTGTGAAGTTCGCCACCATTCTCATGCAACGCCAGCTTCTGTTTGCTGTTTGTACGCACCTTTAATTGTTGCGCGGTTCCAGTGGGCGCTTCCAGTGTGAGCGTCAGACGGCGATCGGACAGTTGCTGATCGACGACTTTGAGCTCCGAAGTCTCTTCTCCTTCGCGCGGCTGCATAAGCGGGAGAGCTACCTCGACTGCCGGCAACGGCAGGCGAAGCACATGATGTGTCGATGGCTTCTGCGGAGCTGCGGGCGGCCCCAATCCCGGAACCAGAGCGAGCGTCGTTGGCTTCTCCGAGGTTGCCTCCACCTCCAGCGATCCGTCGATGCGCCGCATCGTGACGGTATAGAAGTCATCGCCGACGCGCACGTTGTTCAGCGTGGCCTCATTCCAGTCTGCCGGCAATTGCGGATGGACATACAGGGCATGCTGCTGCGCATCCGCTTCAATCCCGAAGAGCCCGCGGATGGCAGGCGAGAGCACCATCGCAGACGACCACAACTGGTGTGAGCTGCTGCGGCCCAGCGGCTGATAGAACTTGCCTGACAACACCTCGGTGACGAAGCCGGGATCCTGCAGCCAGGTGCGCTGCATATTCTGGCGCAGATGCTCGGTGGCGGAGAGCGTATGTCCTGAGCGGAACTCCGCCATGCTGACCCAGCCGGTGTAGAGCGGCCAGACCGAACCGTGGTGATAGCTGATGGGATCGTAGATCCCCGCCGAACTCGCTACCGAACGCGTTCCCCAGTCCGTACTGAACTGCGAGCCAGCCCACGCAGCAAACATCTGGTTTGCATCCGGCAAATTCAACCGCCCGTTCCACCAGGCGACGCTCGAAAAGATCGACGGTACATGTTCGTATGCGCCATTGGTATCGCGGCTGAAGGCATACATGCCGTCGCTGCCTCGGAATTCCTTAAGGAGCGTGGCAATTGACTTTGCCGTGGCGGCTGCGGACGCAGAGAGGTCCCCATCGTTCATCAGC
>JAEKKE010000320.1 GCA_019510535.1 Acidobacteriota bacterium | reverse complement strand
CAACGGGTATGTCGGGATGGTCCCGCACAGCCATAGAAGAGATACCTCCCCTCTAACAGAGGAGATATGTTGTCCAACTCCGGTACAGCACCGGTTACTGCTGTAGATAGATGCCTTTCACGGCCTTCAGGTAGGCCGTAAGCATGCTTTCAATCATCCCCGCTCAGCTATCGCCTATCTGGGCAGCGGCAAACAAAAGAGGCGGCCGCGATGGCCGCCTCTTGAAAGGGATATGGGGTGGGGTTCTAGGAACGGCGGCCATAGCCGCCACGTCCGCCACCACCACTGCGTCCTCCACCACTGCGTCCACCACTACCGTCACGTCCGCGGCCGTAGCCGCCGCGGTCATCGCGGCGTGGAGCGCGGACAGTGCCCTGGTAGTCGGCCGGATAGAGAACGACGAAGCGGTCGCGGCCTTCGCCGCTGGACTCCGTGCGCAGATCGGTGTGTTCGCTCAGGGCCATGTGCAGCATGCGGCGTTCGCGGCTGCTCATGGGAGGAAAGCTGTAGGGGCGGTTGTCCTCTCGAACGCGTTCTGCGGCGTCTTCGGCGCTCTCGCGCAGGTCACGCGCCCGCTCGGCCTTGAAGCCATTGGCGTCGAAGGAGATGCGGTCGTGCTCTTCGGGCTCAAGGCGGAGGATCTTCGCTGCGATGTGTTCGAGAGCGCGCAGTCCCTCACCATTGCGCTCCGTCAACTGTGGCGCGTCAGGGCCGGCAAGCTCGACATAGATGTCGCGCCGTTCGAGACCGTCCGGGTCAGAGGCTCCGGCGCCGGCGGTGATGCGGTACTTCAGACGCATGCCACCGGTGGTGGTGAGCGTCTGCACAAACGCAGCTACCTTCTTTGCAGCCTGGGAAAGATCTTCCATGGTTCTGTTTCCTCGAGCGGCCGGCTCTAGCGACGGCCCTGAATAGTTGCCGGCTGGCGACGGCGCGCACGCTTGGCGGCCAGCTCTTTCATCTCGCGGCCAAGGCTGGTGCGGTTCATCACCTGCTGCTGAATGATTCCGATGAGGTTACCGATTGACCAGTAGAGGGCCAGGCCGGAGGCATAGTTCCAGGTGATGTAGCCGGAGAAGGCCGGCATCATGAAGGCCATCATCTTCTGCTGCGCAGGATCCATGCCGGGTGAGGGCGTATAGAACTGCATCAGGAACTGAGAGACGATCATGATGATGGGCAGAATGTGATACGGATCGGCTGCGGTGAGGTCGTGCAGCCAGTACCAATGCGCTCCGCGAAGCTCGACGACCTTGGGAAGCATACCCAGGAAGGCAAAGAGCAGGGGAAGCTGGATCAGTGTAGGCAGACAGCCGCCGAAGACATTCACGCCCTCTCGCTTCTGTAGCTCCATGATCTCCGCATTCATCTCTCCACGCTTAGGATCAGTGACCTTGTACTTGGCGTACCTGGCCTTGATGGCGTCCATCTGCGGCTGGATGCGCTGCATCTTCAGCGCCGACTGCATGGTCTTGTAGCGCAGCGGCAGAAGAATCAGGTTGATCACAATGGTGAGAACAATAATCGACCAGCCCCAGTTGGGAACGTACTTATGTACGGCCTGCAGGGCGAGGAAGAGGTATTTGCCGAAGAAGCCAAAGAAACCGAAGTCGAGCAGCGGCTCAAGCGTGGTCTTGCCGTCGGCTGCCTTGATGTTCTTGAGCACGCTCACAGCCTTGGGACCGGCAAAGATGCGCTGCGATGAGGCTCCATTCATATCGCCCATGCCCGCGCCTAGCGAGGGAAGAGAGAGGATATTTTTGCCGTCGCCGTCCTTGGAGACATCGATCGGGTGGTTCAGCGTGACTACGCTCGCCGTGGCCGGGTTGTCGGGAAGGAAGATGGCGGCGAAGTAGAGATCGCTGACGCCGGCCCAGTCAAAGGGGCCATTCAGCGTGTTGCCGCCGCTCACCTTCTTGGCGGCGACGTGAGTTTCGCTACCGTTCTGAGAGCTGTCCAGCTGATCGTAGGTGTGGTGCGATGCGTTCTCCTGGTCACCGAATCCGGCGGGCCAGGAGAGCAATGCGCGAACCGGAGCGCCATTCTGCTTCACTTCAATCCGTGAGCCAAGGACGTAAGTGTTGTCGAAGGTGAAGGTCTTCTTCGCTTCGAGTCCGCCCGCAGCGTAGGTGAAGGTCAGGGTCGCTGGAGCGGTGATATTTCCGGTGGCGGAGGCGACATACAGGCTGCTGTTGAGCTTCGCCATCGCGCCAGTGTCATAAGCATAGAGCGAGAGCGGATAGCCGTACTTCGCGGCGGCGGTCTTGTGGACCAGATCCAGAGGCGCTCCGTGGGAGTCCTTGTAGTCCTTGAGAATCCAGTGAGTGACCTGAGCACCGCGATTGGTGAAGGTGATGCGGTAGACGGCATTCTCGATCGTCGTCGTCTGCTCACCTTCAGCGGCAACCGATGCGGCGGTGGGATTCGCTACGGCGGTAGTAGTCGCCTGCTGCAAGGCGTCCTGGTGCTGCTGGGCCTGTTGCTGCTGCGCGGGGGTAGCCGGCGTAGGCTGCTTCTTCGGGCCGAAGTAGCGAAGGCCAAAGAACACACCGAGAAAGACCACCATCATCACCAGCATTGTGGTGGAACTGCCAGCGTTTGACTGCTGATTGGGATTCTTGATTTCTGCCAAGGAGACTTCGACTCTCTTCCTGAGTAGATCCTGCGAGCGGGCGCGTGATTTTAGGCGCAAAATCGCTCATTTCCATTGTATTGGGGAAGGGAATTGTTTGCTTGCAAACGGTGCCTGAATACACACTCCTGAAAAAATGGGGTGCGGCCTCCGTTCAGGAGGGGACTTTAGCGTGTGTGCATCCGGAGTTCGACGTTGACGCCTTCTGCCTTTTGAAGAGCGGCAATCACACCGAAGAGGTTTTGCGCGCTTGGGTTTCCCTTCGGCCCAAACATGCGCTGCAGACTTGGGGATGGGATCTTCGTCGCTTGGGCGAGCCGCGAGAATCCGATTGTGGCATTGATGTAGTTCCTCAGAATTGCTCTTCCGGTAGCGAAATCGCCCGTATTGATGAGCTGCAGGCCTTCCCGGAGGAGGCTTTGGCGAAAGGCTGGTTCACGTTGTGCGCGTTCGCGAATGGTTTCACGGAAATCTCTTGTGAGTGCCATATCTCAATCCTCCCTTTGACGTTTCTTCTTCGTCTTGTTTCTGGATATTGCCTTTGCGGAGCCCTTTGATTCTGCTTGTTTTAGCGCGTCTTTTTTACGTTGTTTGTACTCGTGCCATGCTACTTTCGCGTCTTCGATATCCCGATTCTGACGCTTCTTGGTTCCGCCACCTAACAGGATGACAAGCTGTTCGCCATCCTTGCCGAAATACACGCGATAACCGGGGCCAAAGTCTATCCTGCACTCGGATACGCCATCTCCAACGGACTTCACGGCCGAGATGTTCCCGGTTGCAAGTCGCTCCAAAGCCACGGTGACTTTCGTGGCAGCCGCAACATCCAGCTCGTTAAACCACCGCCGGTATTCATTGCGCCCCTGGAGATCCAGGTATTCCTGCAGCCTGACCATCGCTATCCGATAATAACATATTTGTTATTATCTTGAATTGTCTCGGCCGTTCGCCTCGGGAACCTGATCCAGGCCGCCTTTGCTGAAGGGATTGCAGCGGAGAATCCGCCAGAGAGCGAGGGCTGTACCTTTGAAGACACCATGACGATAAAGGGCGATCTCCGCATATTCGGAGCAGGTCGGCTGATATTTGCAGTTGCCGAGGCCGAAGCTGTGAAGCAGAGGAGAGAGCGTCCAGCGGTAGACCGTGAAGATACCGCGGAGCAGCCAGGTCATGACCGAGCCCTTGAGGCGGCGCGCTGAACGGCACGGAAGACGTCGGCCACATCGGCCTTCAGCTTTTCGAACTCGATCTCGAGTACGGTGCGCCGGGGATGCAGAATCACGTCAACCGGCAAGGTGAGCAGGGCAGCATTGGCGCGTATGGCGGCACGGAGCCGGCGTTTGATGCGGTTGCGGTCGTGTGCCTTGCCCATAACCTTGCCGACGGTAAGACCGATGCGTGGGCCTGTGCCCTCATCCTCGCGGGGGGCGAAGAAGTAAGCCATCTGCCGAGCGTGCTGCTTGCGGCTGCGGCCGTACACACTTTGAAAGTCAGCGTGTTTGCGAAGGCGGAGGTCGGCGTACATAAAGCGTTCGATTCCTCAGAGAGGACGGAGCTGTTCTTCCAGGCTACGGGACCGATCAGTCTTCTCGCTGCCGGCGTGTTCGGTGGTGACGGTCTCGATGAGTACGATCCAGGTCTCTTCTTCGGCGGCGGTGTTGTGACGGACGCCACGGGGCACTACGAAGAACTCACCGGGACCGACGAAGACGGGTCCGCCGTCGGCAGCTTCGCGGCCGATGCGCAGACGTCCATGGAGGACGAGAAACATCTCGTCCTCGCGTTCATGCGCGTGCCAGGGAAACTCTCCCTGGACCTTCGCTACCTTGACGTATTGATCATTAACCCGGCCTACGACACGCGGCGACCAAAGTTCGGCCAGCTTCGCGCATGCTTGCTCCAGCGAGATGGGGCCGGGCTGCATGGGAAGAACGGGGTAAAACTAGTCGCGGAAACCGGCGCTGACGGCGATCTTGTGACGGCCCTTGGCGCGGCGGCGGCTCAGAACGGCGCGTCCGGCCTTGCTGGCCATGCGGCTCAGGAAGCCATGAACCTTCGAGCGGCGGCGGCGATTGGGTTGAAAGGTACGCTTGGGCATGGGATAGCCTCTCCTACATCAAATCCTTGAAGTTGCAACAGCTTTTTATTCTACCCCGATTTCCACTTTCGGCCAAGCTCTGTCTGCGTCCGGACTCAGATTCGTTCACACTTTTTGAGCGCCTGGCGGAAGTTTCACAATGCATGGTGCAACTCAAAATTAATTGGTGAATGCCGCTTGAATTGGTCCCGGTTCAGCGTGCTACTATCGGCACTGTTCGATAGAGACACGACAGTTCATCGGCTGTCATTTTCACCACGCAGGACCCTCAAGGAAACAACCTCTCGCGCCGCGCAGCGCAGAGCTTCCAGCAGACGCTCTCCCACCTCACCCGCATGAGATTTCCTCAAGCAGGCAAGGGTGACCGTTTGCTGTTTCTCGCTTCTTCCCGGGATCCCGTTGTGTTAAAACAGCCGCTCGGACCGATAGGAAAGACATGTCCTTTGCACCGACTGCTACCGTTGTTTTGAATCACTGGGTCCGTATTCTTGAAGCGTTGCAGAAGAAAGTGAACCGGCAGTCCTATGACACCTGGTTCAAGCCCACGCGCTTCTCGCATATCAACGGCAAGACCTTGTACGTCCGTATCCCCTCGACCGAGTTTCAGCATGTGGGGGATCGCTACGAAAATCTGATCATGGAGGCAATCGACAACCTCGGCCTCGAGGTTGAGAAGGTGCTCTTTGTGACACCGCAGGAAGACCCCTCGCTGCCCAAGGTGCGCGAGGACGGCGGATTCGCGCCACAGCCTGATCGCTCGCTGACCAACGCCCGCAACAACAACGCTCGGCAGAGCGCTAATCTTCCGGAGCAGTCTCGTTTCGACTGGAACACCGCAGCGCAACTGAACCCGCGTTACGTCTTCGACGGCTTTGTCATCGGCAGCGGCAACCAGTTCGCTCATGCAGCATCGCTCGCAGTCGCCGAGCGTCCTTCGAAGGCGTACAACCCGCTCTTCCTGTACGGCGGCGTGGGTATGGGCAAAACCCACCTGATGCAGGCCATCGGCCATGAGGTGAAGCGCCGCAATCCGCATGCGGCCATCAGCTACGTCTCGGGTGAGAAGTTCACCAACGAGATGATCAACTCGGTGCGCTACGACAAGATGACCAGCTTCCGCGACAAGTATCGCAACGTGGATGTGCTGCTGATCGACGATATCCAGTTCCTGGCCGGCAAGGAGCGTACGCAGGAGGAGTTCTTCCATACCTTCAATGCGTTGCACGAGTCGATGAAGCAGATCGTCATCGCGTCGGACCGTCCACCGAAAGAGCTGGCCGATTTCGAAGACCGTCTGCGTTCGCGCTTTGAGTGGGGATTGATTGCCGACATTCAGCCGCCTGATCTTGAGACCAAAGTCGCCATCCTGCAGAAGAAGGCCGAGAGCGAGCACACGCCGCTGCCGACCGATGTGGCGCTGTTCATTGCATCGAATGTGCGCACCAACGTCCGTGAGCTGGAAGGCGCGCTCGTACGCCTGATCGCATGGTGCTCCCTGCACGGCGTGGAGATCACGCTGCCGACAGCACAGCAGTGCCTGAAGCAGTTCATCGATACTCAGGTACGCAAGATCACGATCGAGGCGATCCAGCGCGCGGTTGCCGAGCAGTTCGGCATGCGCGTGGCAGAGCTGAAGCAGAAGAATAACTCACGCCAGATTGTGGTTCCGCGCCAGATTGCCATGTATCTCGCGAAGCAGATGACCGAGGCTTCGCTGCCTGAGATCGGCCGCCAGTTCGGTGGCAAACATCACACGACAGTGATGCATTCGATTGCGAAGATCGATGAACAGCGCAGGGCGGATAAGGATCTGAACCGCACGATCAATAAGCTGATGGAGACGCTGAACTAAACGGTTCCATAAGAGAGAAGGGCCACCTTGATGGTGGCCTTTTTATTTTTATAGAGAAGCAGACTTCTCCTCTGCCCTCCATCCACACCAGAGCAGCTGGCCTGGAACCCCGATCGTTACCAAATGACAAAAACGGTTCGAGCTGCGCTCGAATACCCACGTCCCAAAATCGGGACATGGGGCACCCGGTGTATGGGTTACGGAACGTCGTCAATTGGAGTGGTGCCTGTAGTGTCGGTGATGATCCTCACGTTTGCTTTATAGAGACGATAGTTGGAGTAGCGGTGGATCTCTCCGCCGTTGCGGGCGTTCATCGTCCACAGGAGCTCCACGCGGCGGGGAAGCCACAGCTTCTCGTCCAGGCCTGGCAGATGGACCTCGGAGTACTCGACTGTCGATGTAAGGCGGGTTGTATTGATCTGCGGCAGAGGCGTTAGAAGGTCGGTGCGAATGCGGAGAATCCGCGACGTGTCTTCGTCGACCCAGACAAGGCCCTGTTGCAGCATCGGCACGTCTCCGTCCATACCGCGGATCACACCGGGAACCTTCACCCGCTCGGGTACCTGCGTAAACGCTACGACGGAGGTCTGCCGGCCGTGGATCTTCTGT
>JAEKKE010000568.1 GCA_019510535.1 Acidobacteriota bacterium | reverse complement strand
ATGCCGGAATCCGGGCCGTACTACTCGGTCAACGAAGCGAATCTCGAAGAGTCGGCGCCGGAGTACACGCAGTTTGTGCATGACATGCGTGCCGGCAAGATCGGTGACAAGCATGGCTCGCGCTACATCGGCTCGCTGGTGGCAGATTTCCATCGCACACTGCTGAAGGGCGGCATCTTCTTCTATCCGCCGACGACCAAGGTTCCCACTGGCAAGCTGCGGCTGATGTATGAGGCCAATCCGCTGGCGTTCATCGCGGAGCAGGCCGGTGGCATGGCGACCAACGGCATCGATCGCATCCTCGACATTAAGCCCGAAGCGATCCACCAGCGCACACCGCTGGCTATCGGCAGCAAGGTGGAAGTGGAGGCGCTGCGCAGCGCGTTGGCGAAGTAATGTTCGAAGCAGAAGTGACAGATATCCGCGAGGCATCGCGGCAGCAGGGCCGCTCAGTATGGCAGATCTCGCTCAGTCAGACGGAGTTCACACCGGGAGCGACAGGCGTATTGGAAGCCACTGCACGCAGCGGAGCGAAGCTGGAGGTCCCGGTGCTGGAAGTCGTGCGGGACGAGGCTGGCGTGACGTGGCACGTGACCATGAAGCCGTTGCTTGAGGGAACGATGGTTGTGGGGCGGGTGGGGTAGAGGCCGGTTGCCAGGTAACAGTGGCCAGTTACCAGTTGATGTTTACGGAGGGATGGCATGATTGCCATCCCTCTTTGCTCTAGGGATTCTGGTTCGCGCGGAGCGCGAATGAATGCCCTTCGCGTCGCGAAGGGCATTCAGCGAAGCGGGTCCTTCGCTTCGCTCAGGATGACAAACCGAAGAATCTTGCCTAGAACTTTGTTGCCGGTGTGTATTCAGTGATGGCGTCGTCTCCGGCGACCAGTACAAGGTCTGCCATGCCAAGGAATAAGCCGTGCTCGACGACGCCGACCATGGTGTCCAACTGGGCTGCCAGGGCTGCAGGGTCGTCGATCTGCGTCGGGTCGCAGTCGAGGATAAGGTTGCCTTCGTCCGTGATGTAGTTGCCGCTGCCGTCCTTGGCCTGGCGGATGCTGCTGGGGTAGCCTAGCGCGCGCAGGCGCTCCGAGACCAAAGGCTCGGCCATCGGGATGACTTCGATCGGTAGCTTGAACTTGCCCAGCTTTTTCACCACCTTGGATGAGTCGGCCACGATGATGAACTTCTTCGAGGCCGAGGCGACGATCTTTTCGCGCAGCAGCTTGCCGCCGCCGCCTTTGATCAAGGCCAGGCCGGGAGCAACCTCATCGGCGCCGTCGACCGTGACATCGGTCTCGGTCGCTTCCTTGAAGTCGATGACGGGGATGCCGAGCGATGCTCCGAGCTTCGCAGAGTCTTCGGATGAGGCGATGCCGCGGATCTTCAAGCCCAGCTGCACTTTTTCGCCCAGCAGCTTGATGAACAGGGTAGCGGTAGAGCCGGAGCCCAGGCCAACGACCATGCCGGGTTGAATGAAGTCGAGTGCGCGTTTGGCGGCGAGAAGCTTGAGCTCGTCCTGAGTAGGCATGGAACTAGGGTATATCGGTTAGTCCATAGTCCGAGGGCAACAAAGCAGGTCCTTCGCTAATCACCCCAGCGAACAAGTTCGCTGGGGACCCCGAACGCTCAGGATGACAACGCAAATTATGTTCTTGCCAGGTTATGGACGCTTATTCCAGGTTCAGGTCTTTGGCTTCCAGCTTGCCGTTCTGCTGTTTCATCAGGACCTGCAGCTTGCCTTCGGCAGCCTCCAGGTCCTGTTTGCATGCGGCAGAGAGCGCCATGCCCTGCTCGAAGAGCTTGACGGAGTCTTCCAGCGGCAGGTCGCCCCGCTCCAACTGTTCCACTACCGTTTCCAGCGCTTT
>JAEKKE010000567.1 GCA_019510535.1 Acidobacteriota bacterium | reverse complement strand
CGCGGCGCTCGCATGATTGCGATCGGCAATGGCGGCGCCATCCCCGATGTTGCGCAGTATGCCGTTATGCTGCAGCCGGAGAATGTGCAGATCGCCACGCTCGACGAGCACTTCGCTGTCGACTCCGGCCCGGGCGATGTCGTGCTGCTTGGCAATACAAGCTGGCGTATCCAACGAGTCGAAGCCGAAGGCCGCGTTCTCGTGGAAGACGCGCAAGGAGCTCCGCCAACACTGCCTTTCTGGGAGGGCGAGGCTCCGCAACGCACCGATGTCCTCAGTGAAGGTGTGGGCAAACTCCGTCAGGAGATTGCCGAGCTTGTCCCCGATGTTCTTCCCGGCCTCGCCGTTGGCTCGCATCCGCAGGCCATGGCTGCCGCCGAGTGGCTGCAGCAGGAGTGCGGACTCTGCCCCGGCGGCGCCGCACAACTCGTCCGCTATATCGTCGAAGGCAAAGCTGTTCTCGGAGCCGTTCCCACACGGCAGACCATCATTGCAGAGCGCTTCTTTGATGAGGGCGGAGGCATGCAGCTCATCCTGCACGCTCCCTTCGGCGGACGCATTAACAAGGCCTGGGGCCTGGCGTTACGGAAACGCTTCTGCCGCGGCTTCAACTTCGAGCTGCAGGCAGCGGCTACCGATAACGGCATCAACATCTGCCTCGCCGAGCAGCACAGCTTCCCGCTCGCCGATGTCTTCTACTTCCTCACCGTCGAGACCGCGAAGGAGCTCCTCGAACAGGCATCGCTTGCTTCACCCATCTTCAAAGCGCGCTGGCGCTGGGCCGCAAGCCGCTCACTGCAACTGCTGCGGTTTGTGAAGGGGAAGCGTGTTGCGCCACAGATTCAGCGCACGCGCTCGGAAGATCTGCTCGCCAGCGTCTTCCCGCAGGCTGCTGCATGTTTCGAGAACATCGAAGGCGATATCCAGATTCCCGATCATCCTCTTGTGGGTGAGGTCATGCAGGATGTACTGCATGAGGCCATGGACCTCGACGGGTTAGTGCAGGTGTTGCAGGGAATCGCCAACGGCGGTATTCAGTGCCTCGCGGTCGATACGCCCGTGCCCTCACAGTTCGCGCACGAGCTTATCAATGCCATGCCCTACGCCTTCCTTGATGAGGCCGGCTTGGAAGAGCGCCGTGCCCGTGCCGTCTCACTACGCCGCGGCATCCCCGATGCGGTGCTCGCCGAAGAGGGTAAGCTCGATCCCGCCGCCATCGCCGAGGTCCGCAAAGAGTGCTGGCCAGACATTCGCGATCCGCACGAGCTGCACGACCTGCTCTTCGCTCTCATCGCTCTTCCGGTCGATGCCATGGCCGCATGGGATGCGCGCCACTGGCCCGGCTTCTTCGACACGCTGGCCATGCAGGGCCGTGTCAAACAGCTTCGCCTCGCAGACCGCGAGTGCTGGATTGCGGTCGAACGTCTGCCGATGGTCGAAGCTCTCTGGGCTCAAACACAGCGCACGGAGGTCGCCGATGCATTGAAGCTTCTGCTGCAGGGCTGGATGCAGATCCTCGGCCCAGCCACTGCACGTAGCGTTGCGGAAATCTTCGGCCTCGACGCCAATGCCGTCTTCGCGCAGATGGTGCTGATTGAATCCCAAGGCGTCATCCTTCGTGGCGTCTTTGAGAATGGGCGCTCCGTACAGAGCGATATCGATATTGAATGGTGCGAGCGCCGCGCCGTCGAGCCGGTCAGCCAAGCTGTCTATATGCGCTGGCTCCTCGAATGGCAGCACCTCACCGGAACCAAACTCGCTGGGGAAGAAGGGCTGCTCTCCGCACTCGAACAGCTCGAAGGGTTTGAAGCTCCAGCTATCGAATGGGAGCGCACCCTGCTTCCTGCGCGTGTCGCCAACTACGATCCTCGCTGGCTCGATCATCTTTGCCTCTCCGGAGTCGTCGGCTGGGGCCGCGTCTCACCGCATCCAGCATGGGCCGATGGAGCGGCGCCACGCCGGGTCATTCCCACCAACATGGCGCCCATCACGTTCTATCTGCGAGAGACCGCCGACTGGCTGGGATGGGCGCTGGAACAGAAGCAGGTGGATGAGCCGAAGCTCGCGGTTGCCCTCAGTGAAGAGGCCAACCGCGTACGCAATCTTCTGCGCGAGCGTGGCGCCTGCTTCGCCGCTGATATTCAGCGCATTCTTCTGCTGAGCAAACAGCAGACACAGATGGCGCTGTGGGAGCTGGCTACCGCCGGTCTCGCCTCCGCCGATGGATGGGACCAGCTCCGCGTCATGATGGATCCGAAGAGGAAGCCTGCAGTCATGGAGCCGGGCCGCCGCGGCATACGCTCGCATGCCGGCCGCTGGAGCCTATTGGTTGAAGACTCCTGCGCGATTCCCGAGACAGCCATCGAGCGCGCCCGTCGCGTCGATGCGGCTCACGAGTCCGCCGCACGCATGCTGCTGGCGCGCTATGGCGTCGTCTTTCGCGAGCTCCTCGCCCGCGAATCTAACGCTCCCAAGTGGCGCGATCTCGTCGGCATGCTGCGCCGTATGGAGGCCCGTGGAGAGATCCGCGGCGGCCGTTCATCGGAGTCGGCGGCGAACAGTTCGCTCTTCCTGAAGCCGTTGACTCGCTGCGGCAGATGAAGAACCGCCCCGCCGACGATCGCGAGGTCGTTGTAGCCGGTGCAGATCCCATGAATCTTGTCGGCGTGGTTCTGCCCGGCGAACGCGTTGCCGCCATGCCGCGCAACGTCGTTCGCTATCGCAATGGTCTTAGTGAGAAGGAAGAA
The DNA here is from genome assembly GCA_019510535.1 of Acidobacteriota bacterium. GTDB lineage: Bacteria > Acidobacteriota > Terriglobia > Terriglobales > Acidobacteriaceae > Terriglobus. The sequence continues at coordinate 1,450 of JAEKKE010000567.1, read as the reverse complement.
GAAATCACCACACCGATCGCAGAACCTCCTACCCAGGTTGCGGCTCCGCCCGCCGGTCTCTTTTAGAAGCGCAGATTACCTTTCGGCGGTTCTGGCGTTAAACTGAAGCAGATGCGCCGCCTCACAAGCTTCATTGCTGTATTGCTGATGCTGGTTACGGCATCGCCAATGATGGCCTGTGTGTCGGCGCTCTCCATGACTCCCGCCGAAAAGGCTTGCTGCGCCGCCATGCAGGGCCACTGCGAGCAGATGCCGGGACATAGCTGCTGCCAGGCAATCGTGCCGGATGTAGCTCCTCTGCTGAGCGACGAAGCCGTTTTCAGTGCGTCCGATACCGACCGTCCGCCACCACTCTTACGACATATCGCGACGACCGTACTTCGTATCTGAGTTTCTCCTTCGCAATCGATGACTGCGCGCGCGTCTGCATGCGCATGGAAGATCGATTTCTTACAGAAGGAGACGTGATGAAAGAGCTTCTGCTCTTCACCTGCTTCGTGACGCTGACCTCTGCCGCCTGGGCTGCCGACCATGGCCCGGTCTTTGGTTACGCCACACCCGTTAACTCCCAATACGAGTGGAGTTTCGATACCGGTATCTTTGGCCGCGCCGGCTCTCATGGCGCCCAGCTCTCAACAGGAAGCCAGCTTGGCTACGGACTGACACCTCATCTGACTCTCAATGCATTTCTGCCGGGAACCTTCGGCAGCGCCTCATTTCCTGAAACCCGTATCTATCCCAGCGGAGAGTGGACTGCCGGTGCATCCTGGCGATTTTTGCACTCCGTAACCTCAGTGGGCAGGCGCACCGAAGCTACCGGCAGTCTTGCGCTGGTCGTGCCCGGCCCGCAAAAGGACACTGGCGTGTTGGGGCAGTTGGCGCGTGCTCCTGGACTTGCGGGAACACTCGCTACTGGTTTCGCTTCCAGAAGCTCCTATCTCTGGGTGGGTGGCGGATATACCCGCTTTGCATCTTCTGGCGGAGATCAGCGTCCAGATACGCTCTCCTGGAGCACCGTCTATGGTTATCGTCCCGCACGTCTGCGGAGAGGCTATGACCAGTGGGACTACCGCGGCCTGATCGAGTTCACCGGCGAACATACCGGCAACGTGCGGCTGCAAAACGCTGTGCAACACGATACCGGAACAACCACACTGTGGCTCGGTCCTTCGGTGCTTGCCATCTTCAAAAACATTGCTATCGAAGGTGGTGTGCAGGGGCCAATCTACCGGGATGTTCCTACGCCGATCTATGGGCGGGAAGCTGTTCGCTTTGCCATCAACTTCAGTTACCTCAAATATTCCGCGCACGCGAATGCTCATTGAAAGGAGCTTTGTCATGAAGAAGATTGTTCTGCTCACACTGTTGATGCTTCCCGCGCTCGGCGCCCAGGCCGAGTATCGGAAGGTCAGCCTGACTGTATTCGGCATGGATTGTGCACCATGCGCGC
>JAEKKE010000319.1 GCA_019510535.1 Acidobacteriota bacterium | reverse complement strand
CTGTAAGGTGATGGCCTGGTTGATGGTGTTGCCGGCAACCTGGTAGACGAGAGCATTGTCCACATAGATGCCCATGGCGGAGACGCCTGCCGAGCAGGTTGAAGACGAACCGCTGGCGACATACTGGACGCTCGTGCTGGAAGTCGTGGTGTTATTCGCAGGGCTGCTCACAGTGACTGTGGCAAAGGCTTGTGCGGCAATGGCCAGGAAGAACAGACAAAACGCGTCTATCAGACGGCGGATGCTGGAGGAGATTTTCATGACGCTTCTTTTGTGTGTCAGCGTGCGTGTTTCAGGTCGTTCAAAAGGGAGAAGCCAAACGCCCCCTAAGATGGGTGGCTACCCTGCAGGAGTTGCCTACAGGGCACGGATTCGACCCTGTGCCGGCACTTCCATTGCAAGGCGCGACCGGGCGGGAGCCGAGGGCTTCAGCCCTCGGTCTATCGGATCAATATAGAAATGGGCTTTAGCCCTGGGCCTTTTCCTACTAGACAGAGAAGGCCCAGGGCTAAAGCCCATTTACTTTCACGCCTTTATCAGCGGGCTGAAGCCCGCTGCTCCCACCCAACTGAAAGGCAAATCCCATTGGCGAATTCCTTCCATTTGACGCCCCCTCATTACTGTTTTACTCTAGGCATGTTTAGATAAGGCCTTATGGAAAACAGCAAGAACGAATCCCGCGATCTCTTTCCCGGCGCGTTGGAGATGATGATCCTGGAATCTCTCCGCCGCCAACCCGCGCACGGATACGCTCTGGTGCAGCACATCCAGCAGCGTTCCAACAACCTGCTTCAGGTGGAAGAGGGCTCGCTGTATCCCGCCCTGCAGCGCCTGCTCAAAGGTAAGCTCGTCAAGGCGGAGTGGACCGTATCGCCTTCAACCAACCGTCGCGTGCGCGTCTACCAGATCACCAAGAACGGTTTGCTTCACCTGGAGCGCGAGATCTCCAGCTTCGACCGCATGCTGGAAGGCATCCAGATGGTCCTCGGCCCCCAGAAGCGCAACGCCACTTCCTAGGAGACTGCGATGAGCTGGTTCGAGCGAATCTTCCGCCGTCGGCGACTCTACGACGAACTCTCCGAAGAGATCCACGAGCACATCGAAGAGAAGATCGAGCAGATCATGCGTCTCGAAAATCTCTCGCGGCCTGCAGCGCGGCAAGCGGCTCTCCGCGCCTTCGGAAACGTGACTCTTCTCGAAGAACGCAGCCGCGGAGTCTGGCAATGGTCGACGCTCGAATCCATCCTTGCCGATCTCAAGCTCACGCTGCGGCGCCTGCGAAGAGCTCCGGGCTTTGCGGCGACCGTTCTTCTGACGCTCGCCATCGGCATCGGCGCCAACACCGCGGTCTTCAGCGTCATCAACAGCGTGCTGCTCAAGCCGCTTCCCTATCCGGACTCCAACCGGCTAATCGCGCTGCGTCTTGATGCACCGGGCGCAGGCGGGCTCGCCAGTTTCAACAGCGGACTGGCAGTCTCTCCATCCATGTACCTGACCTTCGCCGAGCACAACCGCACCTTTCAGTCGATCGGCTTGTGGTCTTCCAGCACGGCCAACATCACCGGCGTTGAACAACCCGAGTGGGTGCAGGCAGATCAGGTTAGCGACGGCGTGCTCCAGACGCTGGAAGTCCCACCTCTGCTGGGCCGCTGGTTTTCAGCTGCGGATCAGGATCCCCACGGCTCCAAAACCGCCATGCTGAGCTACGGATACTGGCAACGCCGCTTTGGCGGAGACCGCGGCGTCATCGGTCGCGCCATCCAGGTTGATGCTCAGACCAGAACCATCGTCGGCGTCATGCCGCGCGGCTTCCGCATGGTCGACCGGGACTTCGATCTCCTGGTCCCATTCGCGCTCGACCGCAGCCAGCTCAAACTCGCGCCCTTCTGCTGCAACGGCATCGGCCGGCTCAAACCGGGAGTCTCCTTAGGCCAGGCCAATGCCGATATCGCCCGCCTTCTTCCCTTATGGATGGATTCGTGGTCCAACGGTCCCGGCACCAATCCTCATTGGTACGAGAAGTGGAAGATTTCGCCGAACTTCACTCCACTGAAGCGCCAGGTTATCGGCGATGTGGGCAACGTGCTGTGGGTCGTGATGGCCACCATCGGGGTCGTCATGCTGATCGTGTGCATGAACGTCGCCAACCTGTTGCTGGTACGCGCCGAGTCTCGCCATCAGGAGATCTCGATACGAGCCGCACTCGGCGCCGGACGCGCACGCATTGCCCGCGAGCTGCTGCTGGAAAGCGTCGTGCTCGGCCTGATCGGCGGTGTGCTCGGCGTTGGCGTCGCCGCTGCGGCCCTGCGCCTGCTCGTCTCCATCGGTCCGGCGAATCTGCCGCGCCTCAGCGAAATATCTCTCGACGCACGTTCCGTCGCGTTTACCTTTGCGATTTCGCTGTTCTCAGGACTCCTCTTCGGCTCGCTCCCTACATGGAAATACGCCTTCCGTCGGAGATCAACACTGCTCGACGGCTCGGTGCGCACCACCAGCATCAGTCGCGAACGCCATCGCGCGCGCAACGTGCTGGTCATCACTCAGGTGGCAATGGCCCTCGTGCTGCTGGTGTGCGCTCTGCTCATGGTTCGCACCTTTGCCGCGTTGCACAATGTCGATCCTGGCTTCTCCGACGCGCCGCATATTCAGACAGTCAGCATGTGGATTCCCGATCAGCTCATTAGTGATTCCGCAATGGTCACTCGCACCGAGAACGACATCACCGACAAGCTTGCCGGTATTCCCGGCGTCACCTCTGTCGGCTTTGCCGGCGCTGTACCCATGGACGGCAACCAGCCCAACTGGGACACCCTCTACTTGAAAGGAAAGGACTACGGAGCGACCGAGCCTCCAATCCGCTTCTTCAACTACATCTCACCCGGCTTCTTCCATGCCATGGGCACGCGTCTCGTCGCCGGGCGTGACTTCACCTGGTCTGACATCTACAGTCTGCGACCCACCGTCATCATCTCTGAAAACCTCGCCCGCGAATCATGGGGTTCCGCGCAAGGAGCGATCGGCAAACAGGTACGCGAGTTTTCCAGCATGCCGTGGCAGGAGGTGATCGGCGTCGCCGAAGATGTGCATACCCTGGGCCTGGACGAAAAGGCCCCCGCAACCGTCTACTGGCCGGCAATGCTCAGGAACCCATACAATCCGCAGCCGATGATCATGCCCTCGCGCTTCATCACCTTTGCCATCCACACCAACCGTGCCGGAACCGCCAGCCTGCAGAGTGAAATGCAGCAAGCCGTGTCGTCGGTCAATGCGAGCCTGCCCCTTGCATCCGTGCAGACCATGCAGGAGATCTACGGCAAATCCCTGGCTCGCACCTCGTTCACACTTGTAATGTTGGGAATCGCCGCAGCCATGGCGCTTGCGCTCGGCATCATCGGCATCTACGGCGTCATCTCCTACGCCGTCTCACAGCGCACCCGTGAGATCGGTATCCGACTTGCGCTCGGCGCGCGGAAGAACGAGCTCCGCTGGATGTTCGTCCGTCCGGCCTTGGTGCTCACCGGAGTCGGAGTCCTCATCGGCCTCGGAGCCGCGGTGGCGGTCGCACGGTTAATGAGAACGCTGTTGTTTGGCATCAGCCCTCTTGACCCATTAAGCTTCGTGGCCGTGCCGCTGATCCTCGTTCTAGCAGCAGCGCTGGCAAGTTTTCTGCCGGCCTCGCGCGTGGCCACCGTCAACCCCGTCGATGCGTTGAGAGTCGAGTAAGCCAAAGAGTCATCTTCACTCGAATGGAGCGTCTTGCCGTTCCGCACTAGCCACGCTGCTCTCTTCCTGTAAGCCGACTTCCCGAGACGAACCCCTCGATGAGTGCATGACTGGAATGCACTCATCGAGAATCCCTATTGATCCATTCCTGGCAGAGCGAGAGGAAGGTCATGCCCATCGCTGAGCAGGCAGGCTTTACTGTTGCAGCCGCTGATCTGGACGCTCAGCCTTTCGATGCATCTGTCGTGACATCGCCAATAGCGATGCTTTTGAGTCGCCTCCGCAACTCTGCAGCATTTTTCCCGCCATTCAGTTCCTCGAATTCTTGCTGCGCTTTGCGCCAAAGAGGGGCTGCTTTATCGTGGAGGCGCTGTCCTTCCCTGGTGAGTTCCACAAGGCGGCTTCGGCCATCTGTCGGCGACGGCTTGATCGTAACGAAGCCATCACGCTCAAGGAAACCGACCATCTTTCCCATCGCTGTGCGTTCGATATCCAATCGCTCCGCAAGGGCGTTGACCGGGGCGCTACCCACTTCGTTCAACGCAGCGAGTGTAAGGAATTGCGTAATGCGCACACCCGCAGGCTCCAGATAGCTGTCATAAAGGCGTGAGACCTGTCTGCTCGCCTTCCTTACCGCGAAACAGTAGCACTGGTCGATCCCGAGCGATTGGTTGAGCTGCAGCATACGTTTTACCCTCTCGATTTCCATTGATTGTTCAAACTCTCATCACGCGAATGCTTTGCGGTATTTCTCGATGAAAGCCCCGACCGAAAGCGCAGGCGTTCCGGTAGTCGTCTCGACATTATCGTTGACACCGGAGAAAATGCCGTCTCGATAGTTCTGAGCGACCTCGACCAGGTGCTGCACCAGGAATGGAGGAAACTTATAAAGATTCTCCATTTTGTCCTTGAACTCTTCGATCGTTGTCGGCGCATACTCGATCTCTGCACCGAGTACATCGCTCATGACGGAAGCAATCTCGGTATGGTTCATCTCGACTGGTCCGTGCAGTGTGTAGGTCTTGCCTCCGTGCCCCTCGGGATTGGCGAGGATATGGGCGATGACCCTGCCCTGGTCGTCGCTCGCGATGGGCGCGTGGCGTCCGTCGGCGAAGGGAAACTCGATCTTTTTCTTAGCCCAGATCTCCTTCGCAAAATGCGGGTAAACAAGCCAATCGGCGAAGAAGGTCGGGCGGAGATGTATCGTGGGCACGCCTGACCAGTCAAAAACCCGCTCTGAGATCCAGTGATCCTGCGCAGCATGGCTTGCCGACTCGCGCCGTGCGGAAATCTGCGACATGTTGACGATTGCCGTAACGCCTGCTTCCTTTGCAGCCTGAGCGAAATAGGCAGCAGCTCCAATAATTCCCGGCGCAATTGGATGAAGAAAATAAGCCGACCGGATACCTTCCATAGCGACACGGATCTGGTCGATGTCTGTGAAATCCCCTACGGCTATATCGACTCCGCGATGTCTCAGTTCGGCAGCCCGATCGTCATCGGCGCGCACATAAGCCCGCACGCGTCTACCCATCTTGAGCAATTCATCGATGGCTGTTCCCCCGGTCCGTCCAGTTGCTCCGCTCACCAAAATCTCAAATTCATTCATGACGCCCCTCTTTCTGAATTGAGAGCATATGCTCTTATATGAAATAGAGTAGGAGCATATGCGTTTAGTTTCAACTTTTTTTACCGATGGCCCGGAACGATTCGTGATGACAGACGCACTTCTGTTGATTTGAGGTTTGCTGACGAGATGCCGAGGTCTCGCTACTAATTTGGTGTCGATGAGTGAGTTGTCGATTTGGCACTCACGAGAACGTCAGGCACAATTTCCGGAGGGGATGCACTCACCAACGCTCGCTCAGGCGGCCTCGAACAGATTATTACCGGGAAACGCGCTTCGCGTCAGCGATTGAAACTACTGAAGGCAAGCCGCCTTCTTGGTAGTTATCGTGTCCCGATGAGTGCGTCAGCCAGGATCCACTCAATGTCTTCGGCGACCAGCGCCAGGAGGGCTTGCTTGTCGCCGCTGCCCATTGCTGTAAAGAAGTCTTTTACAAGCTGTACATTCTCTTCGATGCTCATCGATTCTCTCCTTTCCTTCATCAAGCACGTCCGATTGAATGGAACGTTTCGAATCATCCTTCCCGGACCAAATCACACGATTGCAAACCGATTACTGCTGCTTCTTAAATACATCCTGAAATATGAGCTGACCCCAAGTGCGGCCGCGTGCGTGCACCAGCCATCCGCCCTCGTTCAGCTTTCCCAGCTTGACGGGTGCGAACCCGAGTTGTTTGGCCAGGTCCGCCACGGGAGCGACCGCGTCGTCATCGTCGCTCGACAGAAAGACGACCCGATGACCTCCCTCCACCACCGGATCGGTCGCCAGGGTGGCTGCAATCAGGTGATTGAACCCTTTCACGACCTTCGCGCCGGGAATGGACTTCGCGACGAAGGCGGAGGACGGTAGACCATCCAAGTCTTCAGGCGGAACTCCAAACGCGTTCGTCACATCGATGATCGTCTTGCCTTTCCAACTCGGCAAGGCCTTCGCAACGTCGAGATGTTGATCGAACAGGACAGCCAGGAAGATGGTGTCCGCCTTGAGCGCTTCCTGCAGCGACTTGGCGGCGACCGTAGGTCCAATCGCTCGAGCCTGCGGTGCCAAATCCTCGGGCGGGCGGCGGCTCGCGACCGTCACGTCGATGTTTTTACGGGCGAAGGCACGGGCGAGTGCCTGGCCTATCTTGCCGAAGCCAACAATTGCGTAGCTCATAGTGTTCTCCGATACCTGTTGGTGTTGCTTTCCCACTGATCGAATCCCGGTGAGTGTCCTGGCGATCATGCACTCTCCGAGATCCATCAATTTAGATAGCCGAGAAGCCGTCGTCGACGTTCAACTCCCCTCCACTCACGAAGCTCGAATCGTCTGAAGCAAGAAACAGCGCGACCGTTGCGATTTCTTCAGGTTGCCCCATCTTTCCTCGCGGGATCAGGGATTCGAACATTTCCTTCGCCTCCTTGGTGAGAACTTCTTCCTGCATCGGAGTGGCGATTGGCCCGGGGCCCAGCACGTTGACCCGGATATTCCTGCCCTTCAGTTCGTTGAGCCACGTGCGTGCGAAGGAGCGCAATGCCGCCTTGCTCGCCGCATACACGCCGAAACCAGGAAAACCCTTCACCGAAGCAACTGATCCGGTCATGATGATCGATCCGCCATCGTTGAACAGCGGCAACATGCTGCTCGGTAATTTCGCCCAGTGGAAGGGCTTCGCCCCTGCCGGCGCTCGCGTACAACACGTCGATCTTGCCCTTTTCTCGCTTGACTGTGTCGAACAGGCGGTCGAGGTCGTCGAGATTGGCCGCGTCACCGCGCACGCCGGTCACGTTCCGGCCAATCAGCTTGACGGCCTCATCGAGCTGCTCCTGCCTCCGACCCGTGATGAAAACGTAGGCACCCTCTTCAACGAACCGCTTGGCGCTCGCCAGCGCCATACCGCTCGATCCTCCCGTGACGACTGCGACCTTACCTTCTAGCTTTCCCATAATTACTCCCTTCGGTAGATGTGTAAGCATTGACTACACAGGAGTAGATTTCTTTGACGGTGGACGAGAACTGCTCGTAAGTCCGAATGTTTTGTCTATTCGTCCAGAATGAGAGGCTATATTGGACCCGATAACGGACATCTTCAGAACAATGCACATTACCGCTTTCGGCCAGCACAGGCTGGAAGCTACGGCCCCGTGGGGCTTGATACAGAAGAAACAGACCGAAGAAAAAGTCCCGCCTTCCGGCAAAAAGATTTTGCCCACAGATCTGGCGCATTTCGCCATGCTCTCGCGCGGCAACTGCTGGCTAAGTGTGGAAGGGACTCCAGAGCCGATTCCCCTCACCGGTGGTGATTGCTTTTTTCTGGCTCGGGGAACTTCGTTTATTTTGCGCGACAGCCTGCGAACACATCCGAAGAAGAGTTTCGGCGAGGTTGCGGCCACCGATGGCAGCAATGTCGCTCATTACGGTGGGGGTGGCGCGCCGACGACAGTCATCTGTGGGTCCCTGAGTTTCGATCGCGCCAGTCTGAAGCCGATCACTCAATTATTGCCGAGCTTCATTCTCATCAAGGCTGATGAGCCCCACACGCTTGCTCTTCACAACACCATGCAAGCGCTGGCGTCGGAGATGGCGGAACAGGCGCCGGGATCTGAAGTAGTAGCGACTCGGCTAGCCGAGGTTCTGTTTATCCAGGCGCTCCGGGCGCATATCGCGTCGCAACCGCAACGCAACAAAGGATGGCTTCGTGCGATCTTCGATCCTCAAATAGGCACATCCCTGACTGCCGTTCACGACGGTGTGAATGCACCCTGGACGGTCGAATCCCTGGCTGCAACGGCGGGCATGTCCCGCTCCGCATTCGCAGCACGTTTTAAGGAGTTACTCGGACAAACACCGCTGGAATACGTAACCGAGTGGCGGATGCAGAAGGCGATGCAGTTACTCGGTCAGCGTGACAAAAAGCTCATCGACGTTGCCCGGTCGGTCGGTTACGAGTCCGATGCGGCGTTCAGTAAGGCGTTCAAGCGAGTTGTAGGGGCTAACCCTGGTGAATATCTCAAACGTCTCGCCAGCTAGTGGGATGAATCTGAAGACTGAGTGGGAGCCGAGAGCTTTAAAGCCCTCGGTTTACGGATGCAAAAGAAGCCGAGCTTCAGCCCTGGGCCTTTTCCTGCCGGATAGAAGAGGCCCAGGGCTAAAGCCCATTTATTTTTACGTCTTTATCAGCGGGCTGAAGCCCGCTGCTCCCACCCATCTTAGCCATGCTCTGGGCGAACTCCGATCTTCGCTCGAGCGTCTTTCGGAAGCCCTCACATTAGGCCTACAAGGCACGCGAACCCATGCTGCTGTCCATCCAATCATCAGCACTGGCGGCGCTGAGACAGCTTAGAAGTTCCGGGCGTACGTATCGCGTGGAAGCCCAACCTGCCGGGCGCGGTTGCGGAGATCCATCGCGGTTGTCTCGTTGGACGGGTTACCCAAAGCTACGAAATAAGGTGCGTGTCCCGTGGGAGTGAAGACCTGGGGATGGAGACTCACGTATTTGCGCTGCAGCTTCATAACCTGCGCCTGCGCCTGCTGCTCGTACTTGTAGGTGTAGGCGATGACGTGCCAGCCAGCTCGCTCGCCCGAGGCAAGCAGCGAGTTCTGGGTTGCGTTGACTTCGGGATGAGCGGAAGGCTTAGGAGACGGCTGTTGTGCAGGCGTAGCTTGAGCCGCGGCCTGAGGGGTCTGCGCGGGTTTACCTTCGATGATCGTGGCGTGCTGTTCCTTGACTTTGTTGTCCTCGTGTTTGCTACCTCCGGCAGCCCAGATCACGACTCCCAGCAAAGCCGCGGCAGCACCCGATGCGATATAGGCTTTGCGGCTGAGAGGCCTTGGCTTCATCGGCCTGAGCCGTCGCATCAGACCAGCAGCGATGGATTCCGTGCCGAGGTGCTGGCGCGATTGCTCAAGCAAAGCGTCAAGCCCCATCTGGAGCCGGCTTCCCATCCATCCCCCGCCCGGCGTTGGCGACGCGGTCGCGTCCGAGTCTAGGCCTGCCTCGGTAACCGGGAGTCTGTTGTGAGCGAGCACGGGCTCATCCTGAATGGAAGACGAGGTCTGGATAGAAGACGAAGCGTGGGTAGAGGGCGAAGCAACCCGGTGAGAGATTGTCGGCTCCGTATCCTTTGTCGTTGACGCTACAGCCGCCGGTATCGTTGCCGCTACAGGGATCTGCTGTGCCGCGGGGACAACTGGCGTTTGTTTCGGCGGCTGCAGGATGCCGACGATATCTTCCGACCTCAGAGTTCCATTGAGCGCGCCCGGAATGATGCGATCGAATGGCTTGGGAAACCGTGTTGATGTATGCGCCTGCCCATCCAGGCCCAGGCAGCGCAGCAGCAGCAGGCCGAGGTCGTGAA